>JABMMK010000189.1 GCA_013205605.1 Cytophagales bacterium
AGTATATTCAGATTGACTTGACAAAATTAATGAGATAAATACAGCTGATAGAGTAATTAACAACCAATATTTCTTTTGTGCTATTTTTAAAAAATAGGTATGATCATAATGAAAATAATATGCTAATAAACCTCCGAGACCAAAACAATCAATAGCACTAATGGGATTCACATAAGAAAACATCCAATATTTTTCGATAATTTCATGAGGTACAAATACATAAAAAATTAGTCGGGACAAAATACCTAGGCCAATCATGATTGCGAATAATCGCAGGTAATTATTTTTATTTAAAAATAATATAAAGTATGGAAAGATTAAATAATACTGTTCTTCCACAGCTAATGACCACAAATGATCCCAAGTACCTAGCCATTGTCCTTTTATCATGATGTATATATTTGGAGTATAGCTCAACAACCAAGGCCAAACTTCCGTAAAATTTGATATATTAAAAATTAGGCCAACGAATAACAGGATAAGGTATATAGGGAATATTCGTATTGATCTACGATAGATAAATCGGATAATTTTAGGCCATGCACTCGATTTGGTATTTTGAATTTCGTCAGCATTTAAAAATAAAATCCTTGTTATTAAAAAGCCGCTTAATACAAAAAATATAACCACCCCTAGATGACCTAAGGGTACGGGTAATATGGGAACAAGCCAATGATCCAATAAGACTAAAAAAACGGCTATAAACCGAATGCCATTTAGTTGTTTAAAATATACATCAGTTGATGATTTTATCATTATAGGGCAAACAAAGTAAACTCTACTCTTCTATTTAATTTACGTCTATTTTCTATCATATTACTCATTAAAGGCTTAATGCCACCCCAACCTTTAATTTGAATTCTTCTTTTAGAAATTCCTTTCATTATTAAATAATCTCGAACACTTTCCACTCGGTTTAATGACAATTTCAAGTTTTCATTCCAATCACCTTGATTGTCCGTATGCCCTTCTAATAAAATACCATAATCAACATTTTCCTTTAAAATATTGACAATATTATTCAATTCATCAAAGCTATTTGGTAAAAGTTCGAATTTACTTTGTTCAAAATTTATGATGGGCAAGTTATATTGCTTATCTAATCGCAAAGGTAATAGATTAAAATTTTTATTTATGGATTTGTAGGAAGCCTCCTTGGTAAAATTAAAACGTTCTACTTTTGATATAAATCCTTTAGATTTCACTTCCACCGTAAATGGAAATTTAGTTGGCCACATAAACTCAAAATCGCCATTATATGGGTCGAACTCTAAATACAAAGAATCCTTTGTTGAAAGAGATTTCACAAGTATTTTACCTTCAATAATTTCTTTTGTCTCATCGTTATATATATTTCCTGAAAACTGAATTAAAGTCAAAGGTTTAATTTTAGGAGGTATTTTTATTCGGTATATATCCTCGGCGCCAATTGAATTTTCAACGGAACTAAAATAGGCATAATCTCCTTGTGCAGCTACTGAAAAGTAACCGTCCCATTGAGGAGTGTTTATTATTGGTCCAAGGTTCTCAGGAGTGGACCAATTTACCCAACTATCATCCAATCGTCTACTTAGAAATATGTCATTACTCCCATAGCCAACATGCCCGCTAGAAGAAAAATACATCGTAACACCATCAGGGGCAACAAAAGGTGTGCTTTCTGACTCTCCTGTATTTACTTTATTGCCAATATTTTTAGGTTCAGTCCATTTGTCATCCGTGCGAAGAAAAGAAACATAAATATCCTTACCACCATACGAATCTTTCATTTCCGTTGTCATTAATAACACTTTACCATTGGGTGCAAGTGAATATTCCGAGAACTCTGATTTGTTTTTGAAATTAAGAATCTGCAGTGGTTTTGGAAAGCTAAAATCACCTGTTCTTAGTAAATAAGAAACAGAAACTCCCTTTTCCATTTTCCCGTCTTTCCCATAAACATTGTTCAATAAAATCGTTTTGCCATTTAAAGAAATACCACAAACAGCATTATTTTCTTCATTGTTGATAGGTCGACTGAATAACTCAGCTTTACTCCAAGATTTATCATCTTTTAATTTTGAAAACCAAATATCCTGATTTTTGTCTTTTCCGAGATTGTCCGGATGTTTCCACCGTGTAAAATATAATTTTTGTCCATCTGGGCTAACTACCGGGCATATTTCATTATGAATAGAATTTATGGCAGCCCCCATATTTTCTTTGAAATAAGTGGCATTAGGTTCATCCTGTAATTTTATGCTTTCTTCAATGGCAATGTCAGATTCAGATATAGCTATCGCGTCAATTTGTGAAAACCCATTAACTCGATTCGAGTTAAAAGCTATTTTTATAGCTCTAACTTTAAATGAAGTGATTTTAGCCAAATTAACATACGTGATTTGACCATTGCTTTTCGCATAGCCATTCGGTAATTCCTTTAGCGTATAGATTTTGTTATTCTCATCTAGGGCGTCAATTTTCACTATACTGCCCGCGCCAAAATTCTCAAAAATAGCTACCTGTTTGACATTTTGAATCGTATCAAAACCAACGATAATATATTCACCCGAAGGATTATCTGGAGTTAATGATTGCCATGAACTAGGACTATTTGTAAACTTAGGAAATTTACTAGGTCTTCCAAGGGCATGAATTGCCTTATATTCATTACCCAATAAGGGATCTGAATACTCACTTGACACTGAAATTATTTTAGAAGCCCATTGTATTTTTTGAGCAGAACTTTGAAATTCTAAGAATAAGCAAAAAAATAATAAGAGTATTATTTTAAAAAATTTCATCTATACCTTATTCACCAAGTTTCAACAAATCGGAAATAGTCAATTTTGGGTTTTTTGAATTAAAAACAAAATTACCGGCTACTAATACATTCGCTCCAGCAGCAATTAAATCTTTGGCGTTTGTAATAGACACACCACCGTCAATTTCAATTTTCAAGTTCATATTTCCACATTTATTAGCTAATACTTTGACATCCTTCGTCTTCTGAATACTATTAGGTATAAATGTTTGTCCCCCAAATCCTGGATTAACTGACATAATTAATACTAAATCTACTAATTGAATAATCTCATTTAAAACTGTTATAGGCGTTCCAGGGTTAATAGCTATTCCCACTTGACAGCCTAATGATTTTATTTCTTGAATGGTACGATGAATGTGAGTACAAGCTTCAAAATGAACCGTAATTAAATTAGCTCCCGCATGCTTAAATTGGGTTAAATACCTTTCTGGTTTTTCGATCATTAAATGAACATCCAAAAACTTCGTTGATATTTTATTAATCGCTTCTAACACAGGAAAACCAAATGAAATGTTAGGTACAAACATTCCATCCATAATATCGATATGAATCCATTTTGCTTCAGATTCATTTAACATATGTATTTCAGAACCTAAATTTGCAAAATCAGCAGATAATACAGAAGGGGCTATGATCAGATTTTCCATATGACAAAGGTATGAAAATAATTTGCTAAGGTATATTTCTAAAGGTATTCCAATTAACTTTATGAAATAATTTTTTAATATGGATATTAGAAAACGAATGGACGAGCTTATTAATCTAATTAATAAGTATAATGAAGCTTACTATCAAAATAACGAAAGCCTCATATCTGATTTGGCCTTTGATCAACTTTTACATGAATTACAAAAATTGGAAAATGAAAATCCACTTTTTGCTTTAACCGATAGCCCGACACAAAAAGTAGGAGGTACCATCACTAAACAATTCAAAAGTGTAACTCATCGTTTTCCAATGTTATCATTGGGAAATACATATAATGAAAATGATTTAAAGGAATTTGATGCACGGATAAAAAAAGTTTTAGGCGACGAGAAGTATGAATATATCTGTGAATTAAAATTTGATGGAGTGGCACTCTCATTTTGGTACCAAAATGGGAAATTAATCAAAGGAGTTACCCGTGGAGATGGGATTAGGGGTGATGATATTACCAATAATGTTAAAACCATCAAATCGATTCCTCAAACGATACAAGATCAAAACCTTCCTTTGGAATTTGAATTAAGGGGAGAAGGTTTCATGCCCAATCATATTTTTGAACAAATTAATCACGAGCGATCATTAACAGGTGAGCAATTATTAGCAAATCCTAGAAATTCAGCTTCAGGTACCTTTAAAATGCAAGATTCATCCATTGTCGCCCAACGAAATTTGGATTGCTATATATATGCATATTTAGGCATTGACAATCCATTTCAAACACACGAAGAAAGTTTAACCAAGCTTTTTGATTTAGGTTTTCCAGTAAGCCAAACTTGGGTGAAATGTTCAAATATCGATTCTGTTTTAGCCTATATTGAAAAATGGACAACAAAACGAAACGACTTGCCTTTGAATACGGATGGAATTGTCATTAAAATTAATGATTATGGCCAACAAGAAAGACTTGGTTTTACCGCCAAATCACCAAGATGGGCCATATCTTTTAAATATCCGTCTGAAGTGGCTAAAACTGAATTATTAAGTATCAGCTATCAAGTAGGACGTACCGGGAACATTACTCCTGTGGCTAATTTAGCGCCGGTTTATTTAGCCGGAACCATGATAAAACGAGCTTCTATTCACAATGCGAACGAAATGACTCGTTTAGATTTACATGAAGGTGATACCGTTTTTGTAGAAAAAGGGGGTGAAATCATCCCCAAGATAACAGGAGTGGACATGTCCATTAGAAATCCAGAAAAGCCTATTTTTACTTTTCCTTTAAATTGTCCTGATTGCAATAGTGAACTTTTAAGGGTAGAAGGTGAAGCTAATCATTATTGTATGAATGATTTACTTTGTCCTACCCAGATAAAAGGTAAAATTGAACATTTTATTCAACGTAAGGCATTAAATATCGAAAATATTGGTGTTGAAACCATCGATTTACTATTTGAAAAATCAATTATTAAAGATGTTGGAGATTTATATAAACTAACTTCCTTTGATTTTTTAGGATTAGACGGATTCCAATCTAAATCGATTCAAAATATTTTAAGCTCAATTGAAAAATCCAAAACGGTTCCCTTTAGAAAAGTTTTATTTGGCCTTGGAATTAGGCATGTAGGAGCAACCATTGCAGAAAAATTAGTCATAAAATTTAAGTCAATAAATAATTTGCGAGACGCTAGTTATGAAGAATTAATAGCCGTGCCTGAAATAGGAGATAGAATAGCATTAAGTATCATCGCATTTTTTAACCAACCTAATAATATTGATTTAATTAACCGTTTAGAACAATCTAATGTACAGTTGAGTGAAGATATTTTAGAACTAGCGCAAGAAAGTACAAGTTTAGAAGGTAAAAGTTTCGTAATTTCAGGTGTTTTTCAGAATTTTGATCGAGATGGTTTAAGGGATAAGATTATTTTGAATGGAGGAAAAGTTGTTTCAAGTATTTCATCAAAATTAGATTATTTAATTGCCGGTGATAATATGGGACCATCAAAATTAGAAAAGGCAAATCAATTAGCTATTAAAATTATAACGGAAGAAGAGTTTTTAAACCTTCTATAATCATATGCAAGTGACTAAATTACCTAAATTTCATGGAGTGGCTCCGGCTTTGGTGACGCCTATGTTTCAAGATAGAAGTATTGATTGGAAAGCTCTCAGTGCTTTAATTAACCATGTTAGTCAAGGTGGAGTAGATTATTTAGTCGTTCAAGGAACTACTGGTGAGTCTGCAACTACCACATCGGATGAGAAGAAAAAAATAAGTGAGACCATAAAAGCATCCAATGCATATCAGTTGCCAATCGTTTATGGCAGCGGTGGAAATGACACAGTA
>JABMMK010000190.1 GCA_013205605.1 Cytophagales bacterium
CTTTTGCATTCCAACTTCCATTTCTAACACGATCAATTAACTCCGGTGTTACTTGATACCGCTCGATTGATAAGGAGTGGTAAGCATCTGTAACATAAATCTCTTTAACGCTGCTAATAAATTTCTCTATGTTTTTTGGCATACCTTGGAAAATCCACGCATAATGATCCCCTTGCGCCAGGCCATAATGACCCCTCTGCGCCAAATCATAATGACCCCCTTGCGCCATTTGATACTGACCCCCAATAAATTGAATAGAAATTAAGTTGTTTTTGTTAGGAAAAAGAAAGATGTTATTGATTCATCAACTTCTTTTTTCATGTCTAATAAAACAATTGAGATGTTTAAAATACGTCAAGTTCTTCGGCTTTATGCCTCTGGGAAAGGCACAAAATACATCAGTCAGTCAACTGGAGTGGCTCGTAATACTGTAAAAAAGTATTTATTGAAGTTTCTATTATCAGAAAAATCTATTGCACAGGTGGAGGATATGAGTGATGCCCAGATGGCTGTAATTTTTTTACCCAATGAAAAAATAGAGGTAATTAATAAACGATTGTCGGATTTGGAACCATTATTGCCAAGTTTGGCTGCGATGCTTAAAAAGCGAGGCGTAACAAAGCAGATGGCTTATGATAAGTATAAGCTTCAATACCCCGATGGTTATCAGCACTCCGCTTTTTTAGTAAGGATTAATCGGTTTATGAACATAGGGAAGCCTTCTATGAAAATGTCACATAAGGCAGGAGATAAGTTATTCGTGGACTTTACGGGACAAAAGTTGGAGATAGTTGAAAAACTAACTGGGGAGGTGAGAGAAGTAGAAGTGTTTGTGGCAATACTGGGTTGTAGTCAGCTTACTTTTGTAATGGCTGTGGAAACGCAAAGGAAGGAAGATTTTATATTGGGTTGCGAAAAAGCGCTTCATTTTTATGGAGGTGTACCACTAGCAATAGTTCCTGATAATTTAAAATCTGCCGTAACAAAGGCGAGTAAATATGAAGCGCTTCTAAATGAGAACTTTGCTTCTTTTGCAGAGCATTACAATACGTTTGGCTTCCCCACTCGTACTTACAAGCCTAAAGACAAAGCCTTGGTGGAAGGGGCTGTTAAAATTATTTACACTGCAATTTTTGCAAAGTTAGATCAAGTGGTATATCATACTATAGAGGATATTAATAAGGATATAATCATCCATTTAAACACCCACAACAATAACAAACTTACTGGAGAAACTTATAGTAGGATGCAGCAATTTTTAGAATTTGAGCAGCAAACTTTAAAGCCTTTAAATCCTTATTTATTTGAACTCATGACACTTCAAATATCAACAGTAAACAAGTATGGTCATGTTTTATTGAGTGCAGATAAGCGCTACTATAGTGTCCCTTATAAGTTAATAGGCAAGAAATTAAAAATTAAATATACTTCAACTAAAATTGAAATGTATGATGACAATGAGGTAGTAGCGGTACATGAAAGGTATTTTGGGAAGGGCTTTAAGTATATTACAATACAAGATCATTTAGCATCACAACATCAATACTTAGCTGAGTGGAACCCTCAAAAATTTATGTCAGCAGCCAATGATATTGGAGAATCTGTGGCAAAGTATATTGCCAAGATATTAGCACGAGAGATATACCCTGAGCAAAGCTATAAGTCTTGTTCAGGTGTATTAAGTTTTGCGAAAAGAGTGGGTAACTCAAGATTAAATAATGCCTGTAAAAGAGCGGATTTTTTTGGTATTTACAACTATAACGTAATCGATCAGATACTAAGATCTAAAGCAGATGAGATTCCTTTTGAAGAAGATGCATCAAAAAATATTATGCCCAATCATGAAAATATCCGTGGCCAAAATTACTATGAATAACAAATTAAAACCCTTAAAAAAAACAACATGAACACAGAAACAGTAAAAAAGATGGGAGATATGCGTTTGTATGGAATGCAAACAGCATTTAAAACATTTGTGGAGCTACCACCACCCGTTAGCTTTACAAATGATGAGATGGCGCAATATTTAGTACAAAACGAGTGGGATGACAGGAAGCATCGATCCTTGCAACGAAACATTAAAACAGCCAAATTTAGGTACTTGGCAAATGCAGAGGGAATTGATTATAATCCTAGTAGGGAATTAGATAAGAACCAAATAGACAGGTTATTTACTTGTGATTTTATTAAAAAAGGGCAAGATGTTTTTATTACCGGAAGTACTGGAACCGGTAAAAGCTATTTAGCATCAGCTATAGGGCATCAGGCTTGTTTATCTGGGTTCAAAGTATATTATGCCAACACAGCTAAATTAATGTCAATATTGAAGATGGCAAAAGCAGATGGGTCACACTTAAGAGAATTATACCGAATAGAAAAACAAAGCTTACTCATACTTGATGATTTTGGCATACAAGCTTTTGATGCAGCGGGCAGGGCTTTACTAATGGACATTGTTGAAGATAGACACGGGAAGAACTCAACCATCATTGCATCACAAGTTCCAGTAAAAAATTGGTATGATGTTATCGGTGAACAAACAGTTGCTGATGCAATACTTGACAGGCTTGTACATCAATCCATTAGGGTAGAACTAAAAGGGGAATCACTTAGAAAAAACAGAAAAGAAAATAACCCTGAAGATCTAAACAAAAATATTTAATCAAAATAGATATAAAAAATCCTACATTTAGGATGCAATTACAACTAGCTCTTTACAATTTATTAGTGGCCACAATTATCACTTTTTGAAGTGACTTTTTTTAAGGGGTCAATATGAAATGGCGCAGAGGGGTACTTTTGAGTGGTATTTCCAGTCTGAACAAAGATTAAAGAAGTTTCACCTAAATGTTCGTGAGTAGTATTACGAGATGGGATTCCCTTACTAAGGAAAAATTCAACACAGCTTCCTTTGTGATAATTCTCAGTGGAATTCTGTTTTGGTTTGTTTTTTGACATGACATGAGTTTTTATTGTTTAAAAATCACATCAAAGAAAATAGGAGAGGTTACCTTTTATTTTGACAGTAAGTCCTCATCGTATTACCACCGTAGAGTTGTTGCTCTCGGTTGGTACTCATTTAAGAGTTCTTGATGATGGTGTAAAGATAAGTAATTATTTGTATTTCTGATAATACTCAATAATCTTTTCTAAGGGATACTTTCTAATAAATTCCCTAATCAATTTCTCCTCTTTGGTATCAAATTCTTTTGAATATAGATCTTGACCCTTTAATATATCTTTTGATGTTACAGATACATACTTTTGAAATGCACTGATCGTTTTATGACCTGATAGTTTCATAATGCTCCAATTATCCATTGTTCCTAAATCAATCAAGTTCTTTATAAAACTCCTCCTTCCAC
>JABMMK010000191.1 GCA_013205605.1 Cytophagales bacterium
CCCTCATACCAAGAACCATCCGGTGCATAAAATTTGTTAGAGTAAGGTAGATTAGCGATCACTTTTGGGATGTATTCGTCCGCATATTTAGGGTCGGTTTCGGCTATGGCTAATGAGGCAACGATTAAACCTCCGTTGCAAACTTGGTTCCAATTATTATCCCCTTTGGCCCACCAAGCGGTTTCATAAATCTTTTTATACTCATCTAAACCTTTTGTTTTTAGTCCATTTCGAATGAAAGTTCGGTCAGTCTCAGATATATAGGCGTACAGCCAATCATAGCCTATCGCAACGCCATTGGACATTTCAGCCACATCTAAAAAATGAGATGGATTCCAATCTGAAAATTCACACACCGTTCTCATATTCGCCACAGCGGCGTCTACATATTTTTTATCCCCAGAAAAATGGTAGGCGAGGGCTAAATGTGAGATACGATTAAGTAATTCCCGGCTGACATCTAAAAGCCTTGGGCCTATTAATGTTCTTGTTAACGGAGCCCGAGTCACTATACTATTGGCGGACGCAATAACCGCCTTTATGTATTTGTCTAAAACAGGATCTGTCGACTGAAGTTTTTTTAATTCCGCAATTCGCTCATTCGTCAACATTAGTCGAGGATGTTCAGATTTTAATGTAGTTAATGAGGCGGGTAAAGGTATTTTAGGGATTTGAGCAATTGTTTCTTCTTTTTTACAAGCAAAAAGCAAATAAGTAAAGCTTAAAATGATTATAATTCGCATATTTTTTAGGTAAATTGGGTTGTTCAAGAGTATTGATTAAAGATAAAATGATTTTTTTATTAGTTCAATATTATAATGAGCAACAAATCAATTTAATTTTAAAATAACATCTATTTCCAAGAAAAAATACATTTAATAATGCGCGAAATAATTTTAAATAACCTTCATGATGCTGCACAATTAGAAAAATTGTACCGATCAAATAGTTCAACTTTTAAGGAAACATTTCTTCTGCTTTATCCAGAAATAAAAGATGAAAAACTAGCTCAATACTGGAATGCTCGCTTAGCCTATGATAAGTCTGAGATTTCATGGGGAAAAAAAAGTGATTGGATTTTTGTCATTGTTGCTTCTTTATTGGCAGGTTTAATCGCCAAAACACCTGCCTTTTTTAATATCAAACCCGAATTTTTCTATACACGTAACATTGGCTTTATCGTTTTCCCCGCATTAGCTAGCTTTTTTATTTGGAAGCGTAATATCCCAATGCCTCGTATTTTATTCACATTAGCGGCTTTCATACTAGCAGCTGTTTACATAAATCTATTGCCAGATTTACCCAACAACGACACCATCATTTTGGCCTGCTTGCATTTACCTTTTTTGTTATGGGCGCTACTGGGTATTAATTTCGTTGGGCTGGATTTACGAAACGATGAAAGCCGATTGGATTTTTTACGTTTCAATGGAGACTTCTTAATCCTAAGTGGAATTTTAGTGATTGTGGGTGGATTATTTACTGCGATTGTCATTGGCTTATTTAAAGCGATTGGCATTAAAATCGAGGATTTTTATTTCGATTATTTAGCCGTTTTTGCTGGGGCGGCATTGCCTATTATGTCCACTTTCATTACTCAATCAAATCCTTCATTGGTCAATAAAGTATCCCCCGTCATCGCTAAAATTTGTAGCCCCATCGTTCTTATTATGCTATTGGTTTATTTAGGAGCGGTATTATTTTCAGACAAGGACCCTTACAATGATCGGAATTTCCTACTGGTTTTTAATCTATTGCTACTGGGCGTCATGGCCATCATCTTATTCTCTTTGGCTGAAACGTCTAAAGATTATGGGAACCCTTGGAGTCTCATTGTATTGTTCGCTCTTTCTGTTGTTACGATGGTGGTGAACGGAATCGCATTGGCTGCTATTCTGTTTAGGATTTCAGAATGGGGCATTACGCCTAATCGGCTAGCCATTTTAGGGGCTAATTTTCTCATGCTGGCCAATTTAGTTTTGATTGCCTTCCGACTATTTAATCGAGTTTTTAAAAAAGATGAAAAAACTAGCGTGGAAAATGCGATAGCCAATTTCCTTCCAATCTATATCGTTTGGGCCTTGGTGGTCGTTTTTATTTTTCCCCTACTGTTCAATTTTAGGTAAATGGATGCTTGATTTTGCTAAAGGTTTAAATTAAAATTTCTCAACATGAAAATGACCTATTTTATTTTAATAGCATTGTTTTTCTCCTTC
Organism: Cytophagales bacterium; assembly: GCA_013205605.1. Taxonomy (GTDB): domain Bacteria; phylum Bacteroidota; class Bacteroidia; order Cytophagales; family Spirosomataceae; genus Aquirufa. Next base: position 2,217 of record JABMMK010000191.1, read on the forward strand.
GTATCGGTCGTTTTAGGGCAAGAAATGCCAAATTCGATTCAATATAGAAAAACCACCTCTTTATTTAATGGACAAAATTTAAAGGGCTGGTATACTTTTGTTCAGAAAAGAGGTAAAAACATCGATCCCAAAAATGTTTTTACCGTGGTAGACCAACAAATTAGAATTTCGGGCGAGGAGTGGGGTTGCATTACCACAAAAAAGCAATACGAAAATTACCGCTTAGCCCTTGAATTTCGTTGGGGTGGAAAAACGGAAGGAAATAGAATTGACAAGGCGAGGGATTCAGGTTTGCTTTTACATTCGAATGGAGCAGATGGTGGATCTTCCGGTATTTGGATGCATTCGATCGAGTGCCAAATCATAGAAGGTGGAACAGGTGATATTTTGGTGGTAGGTGATGGCTCGGATAATTTTAGCATTACAGCTTCAGTGGCAAAAGAAAAGCAAGCAGGTTCTTATCGATATCAAGAAGGGGGTGCGCCAGCCATTTTGAATAAAGGTCGGCTTAATTGGTACGGACGGGATGAAAATTGGCAAGACGTCATCGGATTTAAAGGAAAACAAGACATCGAAAAACCGATGGGCGAATGGAACCAGTTGGAATGCATCGCTATTGGAAATGAGATAATTGTTTATCTAAATGGAGTCTTGGTCAATCGGGCACGAG
>JABMMK010000192.1 GCA_013205605.1 Cytophagales bacterium
GGTTCTATATGCTCAATCACTTGAAACGTAATCACAAAGTCAAAATGATTATCAGGCAAATCCTGAAGTGGCGGCAAAAACATGTCAATAAAAGTAAAATCAGGGTACTTTTGACCCAACGATTCCATTAATTCAGTATTCTTATCTACCCCAGTATATGCAGAAACCTTATCCGCTAAAATGCCTACTCCCCTACCTGTACCGCAACCGATTTCCAACACATTCCCATGGACCAAATGACTTACATGTTGATATGGATATAAAAGTCGCTGATGAACGGGATTATCTGAAGCAATTTCAGACGAGGCTATTTCAGTAGTTTTGTACATATTCAATTAATTGAAGCACAAAGTTAAGGATAATTAAAAAGAATTTAATTGATATTTCATAATTTGCCACATGCAATTACAAATTGGAAATTTAAACCAAAATAACTTGTTACCCTGCGATGGTCTGGTCAATTATCATCCCTTTGCTTTCTCGACAGAAGAAATAAAGGCATACTTCCCGTATTTGTCCAATGAAATAGCTTGGCAGCAAGATGTGGTTAAGCTATTTGGCAAGACCTATATCACAGATCGGAAGGTTGCTTGGTATGCAGAAAAACCATTCATATACCGCTATTCGGGCCAATCGAAGATCGCTTTGCCATTTTCACCTACCTTGTTAGACATTAAATCACGCGTGGAAAAGCTCACTGGATCTGAATACGATGCGTGTCTTTTGAATTTTTACCACAATGGGTCCGAGGGAATGGGTTGGCATAGTGACAACGAAAAAAGCATTAGCCACAATAGCAGCATCGCTTCAGTTAGTTTGGGTGTCACAAGAAAATTTCAATTTAAACATAAAACCCTAGGGCTTAAATTGGACCTAATTCTCGACTCAGGAAGCGTATTAGATATGCGAGGAGAGACACAAGAATTTTGGCTACACGCCTTACCCAAAAGCAAAAAAATCGCAGGAGCTAGAATCAATTTAACCTTTAGAAAAATGGCTGATTCCTGTGAAATTGGACCAGTATAAAGAATTATAAAAAATATTGCCGACCTTTGTCGGAAATTTCAGCAAACGACGTGTCAGAAGAAAACGAATCAAGACCCCCATTTAAAAGACCATTTAGGCATTTTACAACCCCTCAAACAGATAACAAAGAAATTGTATTTGGAATACAATCGGTGTTAGAAACCTTGAGATCAGGGAAAGAAATAGACCGTTTATTAGTCCAAAGGGAATTGGGTAACGCTGAAATATTAGATTTGGCTAAGGAAAAAGGAGTTCAAGTCCAAAAAGTTCCTTTAGAAAAGTTAAATCGAATCACAAGAAAAAATCACCAAGGAGCGATTGCATTTGTTTCGGCCATACATTATGCCAAACTAGAAAATGTGATCGCCACTACCTTCGAAAAAGGTCAGGTACCCTTAGTGTTAATTTTAGATCGAATTACAGACGTCCGTAATTTTGGAGCCATTGCCAGAACGGCAGAATGTGCGGGGGTACATGCCATTGTCATTCCAGCTCGCGGAGCAGCGCAGATCAATGCAGATGCCATGAAAACGTCCTCAGGCGCGTTAAATTTTATTCCTGTATGTAAAGAGGAAAACCTGATTCAAACGGTTGACTTCCTTCAAAACTCCGGATTGAAAGTTGTTTCATGTACAGAAAAAACGAAAACATCGATCTACACTTGCGACTTAACGGTGCCATTAGCCATCATATTAGGATCAGAAGAAGATGGAATTTCAGATGAATTGATTCGTAAATCGGATGAATTAGCTGCTATTCCACAAAGTGGCCAAGTAGGTAGTTTAAATGTATCTGTTGCCACGGGAGTTGTCATTTTTGAAGCAACACGCCAGCGAGTTTAATCGTTTTAAGCTTAATTCTTTAGTCTACATACGATTAATCAGATTAGCAGAAGCCTGCGCGGTGGGCAACAAAGTCACATCTGATAAATTGACATGTGCGGGCGCCATCACCATAAATCTCAAAACTTCGGCGACGTCCTTAGCCACAAGAGGCTCAAATCCCTTGTAAACAGCATCTGCTTTATCCGCATCGCCTTTAAACCGCACAGCGGAAAACTCCGTATTGACGGCACCGGGAGCCAAATTAGAAACTTTGATACCGAAAGGATTTAGATCAATCCGCATGCCTTGGGATAAAACTTCAACAGCTGCCTTAGAAGCACAGTAAACAGCTCCATTGGCATAAATTTGTTTCCCTGCAATCGATGAAATATTGATAATATGACCTTGTTTACGGGCAATCATAAAAGGAATAACTGATTTAGACACATATAATAAGCCATTGACATTGCCATGCATCATCGCGTCCCAATCGGCGACGTCACCATCTTGAATAGGTGAAAGTCCATGCGCATTACCGGCATTATTAATTAACACATCTATATTTTTCCAGTCTTCAGATAAAGAAGCAAAAGAAGATTGGACTTGGCCTAAATCACGAACATCAAAAATCAAAATAGTGGAATCAACCGAAACTTCTTTTTGCAAAGACTCTAGACGATCTTTTCTTCTCCCACACAAAATTAATTTATATCCATTTTCAGCTAAAATTAAAGCTGTTTCACGTCCAATTCCTGAACTAGCACCCGTAATACATGCAATTTTTTCCATAACAAAATATTTTAACAAAGGTAATGTCTAAATTTGTAAAATAATATCAATTCCATGAATTACCTGATTGTTGGCCTAGGTAACATAGGCCCCGAATATCTTTTCACGCGACATAACATAGGGTTTATGGCTGTCGATTATTTGGCCAGACAAAAGGATATTAAATTTTCAACAGACCGTCTCGGTTCCATCACGTCTTATAAACTCAAAGGAAAGACCATTTATTTATTAAAGCCGAATACGTATATGAACCTAAGTGGTAAATCAGTTCTTTACTGGAGCCAACAATTAAAAATAGAAATTGACCGATTGCTAATCGTCTTAGACGATATCGCTTTGCCTTTTGAAACCATTCGACTTAAACCTAAAGGATCTAATGGAGGACATAATGGATTAAAGAGCATTGAGGCATCCTTAACTACGACTGAGTATGGAAGATTACGCATGGGCGTTGGTAGTGATTTTCCGAAAGGAAGACAGGCAGATTACGTGTTAGGCAACTTCGAAACCAAAGAATTAGACCAAATTTCATTCGTCTTAGACCGCAGCTCTGAAATAATAGAGAATTTTTGCTTGGAAGGAATCCAACAAACAATGAATAAATTTAACCAATAGTTGCACTATTAGAAGAATTATTGATTTATTTCAATATTTTAATATTAGAATTATTCAAAACTTTTAATAATTTTAACAAAATTAAATTTGGCTAATTATAAATAAACTTTAATAATATACTGAATTTAGCGTTAATTTTAGAATATACATATTTACTCCACTATAAATTGTCTAAAATAAAGTTTTGCAATATTAAAAAAATGCAATAAATTTGTATTGTTGATTTAGTATATAAATATAACAAAACAAATGAAAAGTAAAATAACAGTGATTAGCGTCCTACTAGGTTTAGGATTAATCAACCCAACAGTACAAGCAAGCGGTTTGACAGGAAAAGGTGCAAATGCCATCGTGTCATCAAAGAGAGAAACTCTTTCAGAAGTAATTCAAACATTAATATTAAAAGAAAATTCAGCGACTAAGACTTCGTCTGCCAGCCTAACCATTTCAATATTAGAGGATTATCAAAAAAATAATCAAAATTACCTTAAAATAAGCAAAGAAGATAAAACCATCTTTAACGAAACGATCAAAACTATTATTTCTCAGGGAGATAATATTACGGATGCCAGTACGTTAACATGGATAAAAGAAATAAGTAAAACAGCCAATGCAATTAATGTTGTTTGGGCTGTTGTAGAAGAGGAAAAAAGTATCGAAACTTCAGCAAATAATTTGCCAGAGACTCAGGTTGATACCATTGTCGTATTCTAATTTAGATTGTAAGTAGTTTTCATAGTTAAATAGGTTTAGAGGTATTTAGAAAAGGTGTTGTTTTTAACGACACCTTTTTATTTTTTGCATTAAACTTATATTATATCCACAAAATCGCTATATTCGTATAAATTTTCATAGTTAAATAGGTTTAGAGGTTACATAAATAAGGCCAGAAGTTTCTTCTGGCCTTATTTTTATTTATTAAATGACGTAAAAATCAATTTACCGTCGCTCCATTCCAAATCTTTTTATCCGGCTGCACAAATGAAAGCGACCCGTCCGAATCCTCAGCCATCAAAATCATTCCTTCACTTTCCAATCCCATCATTTTACGGGGAGCTAAGTTGGCCAAGAAACTTACCTGCTTCCCAACGACCTCTTCAGGTTTAAAATGTTCCGCTATTCCACTTAGAATGGTGCGATCTTTCATTCCATCATTCACGGTCAACTTCAACAGCTTTTTACTCTTCTCCATTTTTTCAGCGGCAATAATTTCACCTATCCGAATATCCATTTTAGCAAAGTCGTCAAATTCAATGGTTTCCTTACCTGGCGGAACTGTTTTAGCGGCTAATTCCATAAGATTTTTGATATTATTTAATTTATCAATTTGTACTTGGATCACATCATCCTCTATTTTATCAAATAACAAACCTGGATTTTTCAAGGTACGTCCTGCCGGAATAATTTCAAAGTCGCCAATATGCGTCCAAGAATAATCAGTCATCCCAAGGGCTTCCCTCAATGTATTAGCGGTAAAAGGAATAAACGGCTCAAGGGCTATGGCCGCTTGCGCGACCAATTGGACCGCAAAATTCAAAATAGAACTCGCTTTTTCTCGATCTTCCTTAATTACCTTCCAAGGTTCTGTCTCCGCCAAGTATTTATTTCCTAGCCTGGCAATTTCCATGGCGATCACTAAGGCATCTCTAAATTTAAAAGCAGCTAAAGCAGCGTCTAATTTGGCAGGAATATCCTGTAAGGCAATCCTTAAATCTGATTCCAGACTTGATTCTGCACACTTATTAGGCACTTGCGAGTCGAAATTCTTATCGATCAACACAAAAGCCCTGTTCACAAAATTTCCTAAAATAGCTACTAATTCAGAATTATTTCTGGTCTGAAAATCAGCCCAAGTAAAGTCAGCATCCTTAGTTTCAGGACTTAAAGAAGTCAATGTATAACGCAAAACATCTTGTTTTCCTGGAAAGTCCTGCAAATATTCATGTAACCAAACAGCCCAATTTCGAGAGGTTGAGATTTTATCCCCCTCTAAATTCATGAACTCATTGGCAGGTACTTGGTCAGCCAACTGGAATTCCCCGTGAGCCATGCACATCGCAGGAAAAATCAAACAATGGAAAACAATATTGTCTTTGCCTATAAAATGAACAATTTGACTATCCTTCGCCTTCCAATACTTTTCCCAGTCGGGTGTCAACTGAGTCGTCATCGACATATAACCAATGGGGGCATCAAACCAAACATATAGCACCTTACCCTCCGTATCAGGCAAAGGAATAGGCACGCCCCAATTTAAATCTCGGGTCATTGCACGAGGCTTGAGGCCTTCCTGCAACCATGATTTCACTTGGCCCAACACATTAGGCTTCCATTCCGGATGCGATTCAACGTATTTGGTTAACTCTCCCTGCCACTGATCTAAGGGTAAAAACCAGTTCTTAGTAGGCTTTAATACAGGCGAAGCGCCGCTCAACATCGATGTAGGATTCAACAACTCATTCGGAGACAAAGTAGTACCACATTTTTCACATTGATCTCCATAAGCCCCTGCTTGCTTACAAGACGGACAATCCCCCGTAATATAGCGGTCTGCTAAAAACTGATTTGCCGACTCATCGAAATATTGCATCGTCGTCTCCTCCACAAATTTCCCCTCCTTGTAAAGCTTCAAAAAGAAATCTTGAGAAAACTGATGATGTACAGGATCCGAAGTCCTTCCATAAAAATCAAACGATATACCAAAATCCTTAAAAGAAGATTTGATTTCTTTATAATAATAGTCAACCACCTCTTGAGGTGTCTTACCCTCTTTTTGTGCTTTAATTGTAATAGGAACCCCATGTTCATCCGTCCCAGAAACAAAAATCACATCCTTCTTCTGCAAACGTAAAAAACGAACATAAATATCAGCAGGCAAATAACAACCAGCTAAATGACCGATATGAATAGGACCATTCGCATAAATTAAAGCCGCCGTTACTGTAGTCCGTGAAAATGTAGACATATCTTAAAATTCATTTAAAAGACAAAAATAAGTAAAAAATCATCAACCCGTTGATAAAATATACACGTCAAAATTTAGTACAATGACTTGCAATTCAAAAAAAATAAAATTATCTTTGCATTCCAATTTTAATAAAAAAGAGAACATACATGTTAATTATTTCAATTAAAGAGAACGAGTCAATTGATAAAGCTTTAAAGCGTTTCAAAAAGAAATTTGAGAAAACAGGTGTAGTGAAAGAACTTCGTAGAAGATCTGCATTTGAAAAATCATCAATTTCTCGACGTAAAGAACTTATTCGTGCGTCTTACAAGCAGACTACATACGGGAATATAAACAACTAATTCCTACCAAATATTTAAAGAATTGACTATTTTCGGGCTATGAATCGGGAGTTAGTCAATTTTTTTTTGGTACATCTCAAAGTAGAAAGAAGACTAAGTATTCATACGGTCACGGCGTATGAAAATGACCTCAAGCAATTTCTTGCGTTTATCGGATTAGAGGTCGACATAACAGAAATCAAATCGGATTTAATCAGAAGCTGGCTGATACAATTATCAGATGATACTATTCAAAACCGCAGCATCAATCGTAAACTGGCAACTTTAAGGACTTTTTTTAAATTTCTATTACGTCGGGGGGATCGTACAGACAACCCCATGACCACCCTTAAAATGATTAAAACGAAGAAAAAATTACCCCAATTTCTTCGAGAATCCGAAATAGAACCCTTGTTTAATACCCCCATTGATATAAACTCGTTTGAAGATTTACGAGATCAATTAATCCTATACTTATTATATGGGACTGGAATTCGTTTGGCAGAATTAATCTCTTTAAAACGAGTGCAGGTTAATTTACAATCAGGAACCATTCGGGTCATTGGAAAAAGAAATAAAGAACGAATAATTCCTATCCCTAAACTGATAGAGGTCCTCATCACAAATTACTTAATCGCTTGCCCGTATACCCATGAAAATTTATTGCTAACTGACAAAGGAGAAATACTATATCCCGTTTTTGTTCAGAGATTAGTCAAAAAACAATTGAGTCGCATTAGCACCTTAGAGAAACTATCACCCCATATTTTACGCCATACCTATGCCACACATTTATTGAACCGTGGGGCTGATTTAAACGCCATTAAAGAGTTATTGGGGCATGCTAATTTAGCGGCAACCCAAGTGTACACCCATAATTCAATGGAGAAAATCAAGGAAATTTATTCACAAGCACACCCTAAAGCTTAATTAGGAAGAATCACAGGACCCGCTTGATTGATTTGAGATACGTAGGTTTCAGAACCAATTCCTACATTTGCAAATTCAGCCGCCATGCTTTTAGCTACTTTTTGGGCAACTTCCTCCCCTTTTGAAAGCGCAAATAAAGAAGGACCAGAACCTGAAATTGAGCAACCTAAAGCTCCTGACTGCAATGCTGCCAATTTCACTTCTTTAAAAGCGGGAATTAAAATAGCACGAGAGGGTTCAATGATTACATCCACTAAAGAACGACCAATTAATTCATAATCGGGCAATAATAAACCAGCGACTAAGCCTGCAACATTACCCATCTGAGTAATGGCGGTCGACAAGTATATTTCTTTGTTCAAAATACCTCTTGCGTCTTTTGTATTTACCTCAATCTGCGGATGAACAATGCTCGCATATAAATCGTTTGGGGTGGGTATCTGAATAATATCCAAGGGTTCATAACTTCGAATAATGACAAAGCCACCCAATAAACTAGGCCCCACATTATCTGCATGAGCTGATCCACAGGCTACGCGTTCTCCCTCCATCGCAAAAGGAAGCAAATCTTTTTGTGCCAAAGGGCGCCCCATTAACTCGTTCGCGGCAAATACACCAGCCACTGCAGATGCTGCAGAAGAGCCTAAACCAGAGCCTAAGGGCATATCTTTGTGCAAAGACAGTGAAAAACCTTGGTCCGATTTGCCTATAAATTCAAGAAACTTTTGAATGGCAATGCCTGCCGTATTTTTTGAAACATCTTTCGGCAAACGACCTTCATCTCCCGTAATTTCAATGATTTCAATTCCAGGGGAATCCTTTTTAACCAAAACTACTTCGTCACCAGGATGGTTGACAGCAAAACCAAAAATATCAAATCCACAAGCCACATTGGCCACAGTAGCAGGAGCATAAACACGTATTTTTTCCATATTTATCCTAAATAACTACCTATTGAAACGATGTCGGCAAATACGCCTGAAGCCGTAACTTCTGCACCAGCTCCTGGCCCTTTAATGACCAAAGGCCTTTCATGATATCTTTTTGTGGTAAAAGCAATCACATTATCTGCTCCATCCATTTGATAAAAAGGATGCGAAGAATCTACTTCCTTTAGTCCAATCGTAATTTTTTGATCCTCTAACGTCGCTATATACCTCAAAACACGGCCATTCGCATGTGCTTGATTAACCAAATTCTCAAAGTATGCATTCTGATTTTTCAACTCGTCAAAAAATGCGTCGACCGTAGGCGCCGTTTCGCACGAACTAGGAATAATAGGCGAAATGGTAATATCTGAAAACTCCAATTTCAAACCAATTTCCCTACTTAAAATCAATATTTTTCTAGCCACATCCATCCCACTTAAATCTTCCCGTGGATCTGGTTCCGTATATCCCTTTTCCTTTGCTTCCAATAAAACATCCGCAAAGGATTTACCAGGAACAAAGGAATTAAATAAATAAGATAAGGTTCCTGATAAAATACCTTCTATTTTTTCAAATCGATCACCCGATGAGATTAATCCCTGTAAAGTATTAATGACTGGTAGGCCAGCGCCCACATTCGTTTCGTATAAAAACTTCACTCCCTTAGCTAAAGCTGTTTGATGCAATTCGGCATAAAGTGCATAAGGACCCGAATTAGCTACTTTATTTGGTGTTACGACGGATACATTCGCATGAAATAAACCCAAATAAAATTGATAAATATCTTTACTCGCCGTACAATCTGCAAAGATTGAATTAGGCAAATTCAATTGCTTTAAATCAGCGACAAAGGAAGTTAAATTATTTTCAGAACCCTTTGAATCTAATATTCCAATCGCCTTTTTAAGGTCAATCCCGGTTTCATTAATATATTGCTTTCGGCTGTTGGCTAAGCCGACCAACTTAATTTTTAACCCTTTATACTTGGCCAAATATCGCTCTTGGCCGATCAATTGGCCCAATAATGTCTTGCCAATCAAACCTGTTCCCACTAAAAAAAGATGCAAGGTTTTTAGTTGGGAAAAGAAGAAAGTCTCATGAATCACATTCAATGCCTTAGACAAATCCTTTTGCTCAATCACCACAGAAATATTCAATTCAGAAGATCCCTGTGCCGTCGCTACGATATTAATTCCATTCTTGCCTAAAACGGAGAACAATTTACCACTCACACCTGTGTGCTTTCTCATTCCCTCTCCTACCACAGCGATCACAGAAAGATCATTTTGTATATCAATTCCCTCGATATCACCTGACTCAATCTCAGCAGAAAACTCTCGGTGCAATATCGCTTTCACCTTTTCTGAAACCTGAGGCTCGATGGCAAAACAAATAGAATGCTCCGATGAGGCTTGAGAAATCAAAATCACCGAAATTTTTTCCCGAGCTAACACCGTAAATAATTTAGCTGATACTCCAGCCACACCAATCATCCCAGAACCCTGTAAATTAACGAGCGACAAATGATCAATGGAACTTATGCCCGTGATAATGTAAGGACTTAAGGTAGACTCTTTGCTAATGACAGTACCTTTAAATATAGCATTAAATGTGTTTAATACTCGGATAGGTATGTTTTTAGCAAAGGCAGGTTGTAAAGAAGGAGGATAAATTACCTTGGCACCAAAATGAGTTAATTCCATGGCTTCTGCATACGAAATAGAGGGGATCGTGAAAGCCGCAGATACCTTGCGAGGATCCGAGGTCATCATTCCGTCTACATCGGTCCATATTTCAATCTCCTTGACATCTAAAGCAGCGCCAAAAACAGAAGCTGTATAATCGGAACCTCCCCGACCTAAAGTCGTGGTATCTCCATTGTTATCAGAACCAATAAAACCTGTGATTAAACAGATTTTATCCGCATGATCCTTGAAATAAGATTGAATTAACGGATTTGTTTCTGAAAATAATACCTCGGATTTACCGAAATTCCGATTGGTTTTGACTAAAATTCTAGCGTCCAGATATTCAACGGGCAGACCTTTTTGCTGCAAAACCGAAAAAATCAATTGGGTCGATAAACGTTCCCCAAAACTCACTAACAAATCAGAGGTCTTAGGTGAAATCTCTTTAATTAAACTTATTCCCTTTAAAACATCGCGCAATTCATTGATTAAAGTACGGATTTGGGCAATCACTTGGGACTGACCTGTAACTGGAATAAAGTGCTTGATAATCTCAAAATGCCGATTTTCAATATCTTCAATAATGGAATTATCGGTGTTTTTTCTCTTAGAAGCTAGGTTTCCTGCTTCTAATAATTGGTTTGTCACACCGCTCATCGCGGAGAAAACCACTGCAAATTTAGTTTGAGCCTTAAAATTCGATTCGATGATCGAAATAACAGATTGAATGCTGACTACACTACCACAACTCGTACCCCCAAATTTTAATATCTTTTCCATTAAATACAAAAACAAAATGACTCTTATCTCTACAAACAGACAAGAAAGTGAGCAAATATACAATATTAGGCTGTATTTTTGCCTATCACTTGATGACCTTTATGCTTTCTTTGGGTACTTTTCTTGAAATTATCCGAAAGCACGGAAATATTTCCATCCACTTCAAACATCGCTAGATTAACTAATTCAACACTTTCAACGCCATGTTCACGAACCACAGCCTTGAGTTGGTCTATCGATATTTGCGCTTTTTTCAAGCCATCCAATTTAACTTCTCCTTGATATATCAACATAATGGGCTCACCTTCGATGGCTTTGGAAAATCCTTTGCTCACCAAGGATATCTTTTTAAACACATAATTCATCAAGAAAAGTGAAAATGCCGCCACTAATCCACCCTCCAGTGACGAGTCAGCCCCCACCATGGCATTTTGAACTGAATTAGAAATCAATAGAATGAAAACTAAATCAATAATGGATAATTGGGCAAACTCTTTCTTTCCAAAAACACGAATAGCCGCTACGATAAACACGTAAACGGCTATTGATTTAAGGGCTATACTCAGGTAGCCTTCCATATATTTATTTTTTCTTCTCCGCGGCCATCACCATAGAAAGGTTGTTTTTGGCAGCTAAATCATACACATCAGTCAAATCCTGTACTGTGCGCGTTTTATCTATCGATATAATCAAAGAGGTAGCTTTCTTCGTTTGTAAAATAACTTTTAAAGCCGAATCCACTTGTTCTATTGCAATACCATTCGCATTTCCATCCAAATAAAATGAATTGCTGGCATCCACTGACAATCGAATCGACTCCACTACAGGTGGAGTAACCTTTGTTGAATCAGCCTTTGGAAGCAATAAACGAATAGCATCCGGAGAAGCTAGGGTCGATATCATTAAAAAAAACATCAGTAAGAAAAACAAAATATCTGCTAATGCACCAGTCTCCACCTCGGATGCTTCTCTTTCGCGCTTTCTAAAATTCATACAATTATTTTTTGTTAGCTGGCTTGTGCAATAAATCAATGAAATCCATCGCTACAATTTCCATCTTATTAATACTGCGATCAATCATGGTCATTAATAAGGTATACAATACATAGGCAATGATACCCACAATTAAACCTGAAGCAGAAGTAACCATTTTCTCATAAATACCTGAAGCGATCGTCGAGATCTCAATTTTATTTGAAGTAGAAATATTATGAAACGTACGAATCATACCCGTAACCGTTCCCAAGAATCCAAACATCGGCGCAATACGAGCAATCGAACTCAAAATACCTAAGTTCTTTTCCATGTTGTAGATTTCCAACTTAGCCTTGTTCTCAATCGCACTTTCAATTTCACGGATGGGAGAACCTAAACGACCCAATCCACGCTCTAGCATATTGGCAATTGGGAATTTAGAATTCTTGCAATAGGTGATAGCCGCTTGAATATTGCCGGCCAATAAAAGTTCATTGATATTATGAAGAAAGTTCTCGTCTATTTTAGTCGTCTTTCTGATATACAAATACCTCTCAATAAATAAAAAGATAGCAACACTGAACAAGAACAAGATTGGATACATCACATACCCTCCTTTTTCCAATAAACTTAAAATGGTGAATTCTTCTTGAGCGGTTGCTTGTAACAGAATTAAATTAAGTATCGATGACATAAATATTTGTTGAAAAATTTAATAACACTTTATAACCTTAAAGATTATCATTTTAATTGTTTTTTTCAAAAAAAAGCACATCTTTTTAGCTTTATTTATTCTGAAGAAACCAATAGCCCTCTTTCAAACTATAAGAAGACACCCACATATTTTCAATACTTAATTTCTCCAAAACTGTGGCTATCAAAACATTAGCATACGGTAATATACCCGCCCTAAAAGCTTTCATTCCCTTGATATTTTGTCGGCCTTCAAAATCAGTTTCTTGCACCCATTTCTTTTGTTGGTAAAATTGCGTTATAACCAATTCAGAAGCAGGAGGAATGACGCTACCCGGACTATCGGCATGAGCTAAATCCCAAATGGTTTCAAAGGCTCCCGCGGCACCAATTAAAACGCTAGGCTTATGTTCCGCGCAGGCGGTAAACAAAGGTTTCATTTGTTCTAAAACATAGGTTTGCAGTTCGGCTAATTGAGATGAATGGAATTGTACATCTTGTTGGAATAAAGATAAGAGCCGCAAACCACCCAGCTCTAAACTAATTTTGAATAAAATTCTTGTTCCTTCAAATAAGATGAATTCCACGCTACCTCCCCCAATATCCATCACTAGGCTAATCGGATTCCATGGCTGTGGCAATGAATGATAAATTCCATGGTAAATTAAATCCGCTTCTTCAATCCCAGAAATTACTTGAATTTTAATGCCTAATCGACGATCTACTTCTGCTAGAAATTGTTGCGTATTGGAAGCCCTTCGTAAAATACTCGTGCCTATGGCATGAATTTGGGTATTTTTGCAGCCTTTAGAAACAGCCACATCTTTAAATTCAGTTAAAGCCGCTAGCGCGCGATCCATTGCATCATTTTGTAAAATTCCAGTTTCCATGGCACCTAGGCCCAACTGTACCGGTCGTTGTAATTGGGAAATTATTTGCAGGGGTTCAGAAATATTTCCAGGTGTGGCCACTAAAAGCTGAAAGGTATTTGTACCCAAATCGATGATTGCAGTTGGCTGTGGCATTAATTATAATTTTGGAACAAATTTAGGTTGAAATACTGTTTAAAATTTAAAAATAATTGTTTTAATTTAGTAAAAATTATCTCGTCTAACCTCCAATAATACTCTATGCTGGATCCCGAATTCGATGAAAACCGAGAAGATATCAATTCTTCCGTTCAAAGATTTGAAAAGATGTTAAATAATCAAGAGGATTCTTTCTTCGACATTGACACGTTAGAACAAATTGCCGACCATTATTTTATGCAATCCAAGTTTGACGAAGCCTTACAAGCATGTGATTTAGGGTTAACTCACTTTCCATATACACTCGAATTAATTATTTTAAAGGCACAAGTCTTAGGGGAAATCCAAAAGCCTGAAGATGCCATGGAAATCATTGAAAATGCGATTCTGTTGTTTCCCACGGATATTGAACTCGTTTTGGTAAAAGGCTCTTTATTGAGTCAAATGGGTCAGCATGAAGCCTCTGTCAACTTATTTTTGGAGGCTTTAGAGGCCTACGAAGAAAAGGATGAGGTTTATTTTAGATTAGGTTTAAGTTATGTGGCCTGGTTCAAACCCCGCGAGGCGGTTGACATGTTCAAAAAATCACTCGAACATAATCCTGAAAATGAAAATGCCTTAGTCGAATTAGCAAATGCCTTGGATGAAATAGGTAAAATCAACGAGAGCATACCGTTTTACAAAAAATTTATTGACCAAGATCCTTTTTCCTTTACTGCTTGGTATAATTTAGGCATCGCCTATTCCAAACTGAAAAAATTTGAAAAGGCGATTGACGCCTATGAATATTCTTTAGCCATTGAACCTACTTTTGGTTCCTCTTTGTTCAATTTAGGGAATACCTACATGAACTTAAAGGACTATGAAAAAGCCGAAGAATCATATAAGCAATGCCTCATTTTCGACGATCCCAACCCGGAATTATTTTGTTGCCTCGGCGCAAGCTTAGAAAGGCAAAAGAAATTTGACGACGCTTTAACCTATTATAAAGATGCTGTTAAGTTGGATCCATTGTGGGATGAGGGATATTATGGATTAGCCGTTTGCCTCACTGAGATGGATAAATGGTTTGAGTCCTTGCATTTTTTGAAAAAAGCGATCAAGTTGAACGAATCCAATCCCCTTTATTGGATCGGATTAGCTGATGTAGAAGCCTATTTAGGAAATACCGCTTCAGCAGACGAAGCCTTTCAAAAATCCATCGAATTAGAATCATTCTTTGCGCCTGCTTGGGTTAAATGGGCTCAATTGCACTATGACCTTGAAGATTTTGAGAAGTCAGCCGACATCATGTTATCGGCAATCGATGAATTACCAGAAGAAGCAGATTTCTATTATCGATCCGCAATTTTCTTAATCAAAGCAGGCCAATTTAAAGAAGCATTTCATTTTTTAGAATCAGGACTCATCTTAGACTATGACCAACACGTCATCATGTTTGAGTATTTCCCGAACCTAGAAACACAAAAAGCAATTTTTAAATTAATCCAACAATACAAAAAATAATTCCTGTTGTGTATTTATTTATCCACCTATCCTAAAAAAAATATTTCTTTAACTTTTTTAGGTAATTTAATCTTTCAAATTTTAATCAACAATCAATCCACACCATGAAAAGAATAATCCTTTTGGGACTCCTTTTGGTTAGTTCAACTGCCACACTAATAGCCCAACAAAAACCCACTGCAAACAAGGCGATTGCCAAACAATCAGTAACAGCACCTGCAACTTCCTTACCTATCCCTGAAAAAGTAACCTCAGCAGAAGGAATTACGGAATACAAATTAGCCAATGGACTGAAGGTTCTACTATTCCCAGATCCTTCTAAGCAAACCATCACCGTAAACATTACCTATTTAGTAGGCTCTCGCCACGAAGGTTATGGTGAAACAGGTATGTCACACTTGTTAGAACACATGGTTTTCAAGGGGACCAAAGAAAAACATAAAGAAGTAGCCAAAGAAATTTCTGACCATGGCGCTCAATTTAATGGCACGACTTGGTTAGATCGCACCAATTACTTCGAAACTTTTGCATCAACGGATGAAAATTTAGATTGGGCATTAGATATGGAAGCCGATCGTATGATCAATTCACGCATCGCAAAAAGCGAATTAGAGACCGAAATGACGGTCGTTCGTAATGAATTTGAACGTGGTGAAAATGATCCAGGGAGCGTGCTAATGGACCGAATTGTTTCAACCGCTTTTTTATGGCACAATTACGGTAACTCAACTATAGGCGCCCGCTCAGATATTGAAAAAGTGCCTATCGAGAATCTTCAAGCGTATTACCGTAAGTATTACCAACCCGATAATGCCGTATTATTGATCGCAGGAAAATTTGATCCCATCAAAACCTTGCAATTAGTTAATCAAAAATTTGGTGTAATTCCTCGCCCAACACGTGAACTGACAAAAACATTTACAGCTGAACCTACGCAAGATGGCGAAAGGGAGGTAACATTAAAACGTGTAGGTGATGTTCAAGTGGTAGGTATGGCCTATCACATTCCATCCGGTTTACATCCTGATTACGTTGCAGTAGATGTGATGGCAGATCTATTAACAGATGCTCCATCAGGTCGTTTGTACAAAGCTTTAATTGACACCAAAAAGGCATCAAGCCAATTTGGAATGACGTATCAATTAAAAGAGCCGGGTCTTGTTTACTTTGGTGCTGAGGTCTTAAAGGAAAAATCATTGGATTCAGTGAAAAAAATCATGACTGAAACCATTGAGAATTTTGCAAAAACACCCCCTACTAAGGAAGAGGTAGATCGCATAAAAACCAAGGGAATCAAGAACATCGAATTACTTTTAAACAATGCTCAACGCGTAGGTATAGGCATGTCTGAGTATATTGCTCAGGGTGACTGGCGTTTATTGTTTCATACTAGAAACCAATTGGAAAAAATTACTCCTGCCGACATCCAACGAGTTGCAGCAGCCTATTTTAAATCATCAAATCGTACTTCTGGAGTATTCTACCCTACAGAAAAACCAGATCGTGCTGAAATTCCGGAAGCGAAAGATGTGGCAGAAATCCTAAAAGATTTCAAAGGAAAAGCAGCTGTTTCAGAAGGAGAAGCCTTTGATACATCGCCTAGCAATATAGATGCAAGAACTAAAGTGGAAAATATAGCTGGAATCAAATTAGCTCTATTAGCTAAAAAAACAAGAGGAAATTCAGTTTATGCTAAAATGACGCTACGTTTTGGAGACGAAAAGTCATTATTAGGAACAGTAACTGCCGCTGATTTAGCAGCTGATATGTTGACAAAAGGAACGGCCAAGCATACGCGCCAACAATTTCAAGATGAATTGGATAAATTAAAAGCACGTGTTTCCATCTCAGGTGGAGCGACTCAGGCCAATGTATCCATTGAAACTACCAGAGACAATTTAATTCCAGCGCTTAAATTAGTTGCAGAAGCATTGAAACAACCTATCTTCCCTGCAGATGAATTTGAGAAGTTAAAACAAGAAAATTTAACTCAAATTGAGTCTCAAAAAAGTGAGCCTACAGCGAAGGCCAGTGAGGCATTGGGCCAATTAATAAGTGGGCATTATCCAAAAAATGATGTGAGGTATCAACCTACGATGACAGAACAAACGATTAATTATTCGTCTGCCAAATTAGAGCAGTCCATTGCTTTTTATAAAGGCTTTTATGGAGCGTCAAATGCTACATTTTCAGCTGTTGGGGATTTCGATGAGGCCGAATTAAAAGCAACCATCAAAGCTGAATTTGCAGATTGGAAATCACCTAAGCCATTTACAAGAATTCCTGAAATTTTTAAAGATATCAAAGCTCAAGTAAAATCAATTGAGACTCCAGACAAGGCAAATGCATTCTTTTTAGCATACCAACCCATTAAAATATCGGATAACGATCCAGATTTTGCTGCTTTAGAATTAAGCAATTACATGCTGGGGGGTGGATCAGGTTTAAGTTCAAGATTAATGAATCGTATTCGCCAGAAAGATGGTTTATCTTATGGAGTAGGTTCTCAATTTGCGGCTAGTCCTTTAGATCAATCTGGTGCGTTTGTAGGCTATGCGATCTATGCGCCAGAAAATTTGGCCAAATTAGAAGCCGCCTTTAAAGAAGAGATTGAAAAAGTTTTAAAGGAAGGATTTACACAAAAAGAAATCGACGAAGCTAAAAAATCATGGGTTCAAGCAAGAGCAGTAGGTCGTTCACAAGACGGCGGACTAAGCTCTACTTTAAATTCAAATTTATACTTGAACCGCAACATGAAATGGGCGGATGATTTAGAGAATAAGGTGAAAGGCTTAACGTCTGATCAAATTTTACAAGCTTCCAGAAAGTCCATCGACTTACTAAAAATGTCATTTGTAAAAGCAGGTGATTACGAAGGTGCTGCTAAAAAGATGGCTGAAAAAGCTAAAAACACCACATCTGAATCAGGTGCGGTCGGTGGAGCACCGAAGCAATAAGATTAAATATTGAGCATAAAAAAAGGAGCTAGCAAAAACTGGCTCCTTTTTCTATACTAAATTTTTTAGCAAAACTCCTCGAAAACACCTTCTAAATGTCCTGCGATCATTTCAGCCGAACGACCTTCAATGTGATGACGTTCAACAAAATGCACCAATTCTCCATCCTTAAATAAAGCGATGGACGGTGAAGATGGAGGATAAGGCAATGTATACTCACGAGCCTTTTGGGTAGCTTCTTGGTCTACACCGGCAAAAACAGTCACTAAATTTGTAGGCTTCTTTTCAGAAGCTGCAACCGCTTCTTTTACACCTGGTCTAGCTGTTCTAGCAGAACAACCACAAACTGAGTTGATAAACAATAAAGTAGTTCCTGGCTGCGCCATTGTATTTTCCACTTCAGCAGCAGAACTTAACTCTTTGAAACCACCTTCCACAATATCCATCCGCATAGGATGTACTAAATGTTCTGGATACATATTTTTTTATTTTTAATTTTTAAAATTTACTTACATAAAACCTAATTCTAACTTGGCCACCTCTGACATCATATCTTGTGTATATGGAGGATCAAAAGTAAGCTCAACCGAAACCTCAGCGATTCCTTCTATTTCCCTAACCGCCTTTTCTATATCCACTGGAATACTTTCCGCAGACGGGCAAGATGGGGAAGTTAAGGTCATTAAGATGTATACGTTGTTGACCGGAAATATTTTCACTTCGTAGATAAGACCTAATTCATATACGTCAACAGGTATTTCTGGATCGTAGACGGTTTTAATGGCCTTGATCACTTTTTCCTTAAGTTCAACCTCCGTCATTTGTAAGGATGTCGTCGTTTTCTCTTCCATATTTTTTTTACTTCGCTGAAAAGGCCAAAGCATAATTTTTCATTTGTTTTACCATCGATAACAAACCATTCGAACGCGTTTGCGCTAGATGTTGGCTCATTCCGATTTGATCAATAAAATATAAATCCGCCTTCATAATTTCTTCCGCCGTGTGATGGGATAATACCCGAATCAACATGCTGATCATACCTTTAACAATTACCGCCTCTGAATCGGCTTCAAAAACGATTTGACCCCCCTGCTTTTCAGCATGCAACCAAACTCGGCTTTGACAACCCTTAATGACATTTTCTTCTGTCTTAAACGCTTCAGGTAAATTAGGCAACTTTTTACCTAAGTCAATCAAATACTCATATTTATCAGCCCAGTCATCAAATAAACCAAACTCCTCGATTAACTCCTCCTGGGTTTCCTGTATACTTTGAGCCATTATTGCAACATATTAATCGACCTACGTAAAGCTTTCACAAATAAATCTATTTCTTCAAACGTGTTATAAAACGCAAATGATGCCCGGCAAGTTCCCGGCAATCCAAAACGCTTCATCAAAGGTTGAACACAATGATGTCCCGTCCGAATCGCTATGCCAAATTTATCCAACAACACACCTAGGTCTTGTGGATGTATGCCGTCAATCACAAAACTAATGACGGCAATTTTATCAGGTGCCGTTCCTATGATTCTTAAACCAGGTATGGTACTCAATTGTTCTGTTGCATAGGCTAAAAGCGCCAATTCTTGAGTAAATAATGCTTCTTTTGACAAAGCATTTACATAGTCAATCGCAGCAGATAAGGCAATCACATCCGCAATATTAGGAGTACCTGCCTCAAATTTATAGGGCAATTCATTGTAAGTCGTCCCTTCAAAAGAAACCTCCTTAATCATTTCACCCCCACCTTGATACGGTGGCATGGATTCTAACAACTCCCGCTTTCCGTATAAAACACCAACGCCCGTAGGCCCAAACAATTTATGTGCAGAAAAGGCAAAAAAGTCAATGTCTAAAGCTTGAACATCTATATCTAAATGAGCGATGGATTGTGCCCCGTCTATCATTACTTTTGCTCCATGCGCATGTGCCAATTGAATCATTTCGGCAATGGGGTTAATGGTCCCAATCGCATTAGAAACGTGATTAACCGCGACTAATTTTACGCTAGCGTCTAATAAATTACGAAAAGCCTCAAGATCTAAAACACCTCTTTCATCTACAGGAATTACCTCGATGATTGCGCCCTTCTCCTCAGCAATCATTTGCCATGGCACAATATTCGAATGATGCTCTAAGTTTGAAATTAGAATCTTATCTCCTTTTGAAAAATTAGCACGACCAAAGGTCTGAGCGACTAAATTGATACTCCCTGTCGTTCCAGCGGTCAATATGATTTGATCCGAGGAAGGAGCATTAATAAATTCTTTTATTTTAGTTCTCGTTAATTCATAAGCGTTGGTCGCACGTTCAGCTAGCGCGTGAAGACCCCGATGAATATTCGCATTATCTGATGCATAATAATGAGATAAGGCATCGATGACCGACTTAGGTTTTTGGGTTGTCGCTGCATTATCAAAATAAATCAGCGAAGAGCCGTTGACCTGTTGGTCTAACACCGGAAAATCAGCACGAATTTTATGTATATCTAAAGTCATTATAATAAGGTTAAACCTAAAGAAGCCTGTATTTTATTCACAATCTTATCAGACAACTCAGCACGAATTTCTTCATGCTCTAATTTGTCTATTACCTGCTGAACGAAGGCCAACAACAACAAGGTCTGTGCTGTGGCTTTTGAAATCCCTCTTGAACGCATATAAAACAGCGCCTCATCGCTCAATTGTCCCGTGGTTGTTCCATGTGAACACTTAACATCATCCGCCCAAATTTCCAATTGAGGTTTTGTGTTCATCGTCGCTCGATCAGAGGCTAAAACATTTTTGCAACTTTGAAATGCATTTGTTTTTTGAGCATCAGGACGAACAAAAATTTTGCCATTGAAAACACCAGTTGCATTTCCCATCAAAACTCCTTTGTATAATTCATTGGACTCCGAATGAGGCATTCGGTGATCCACCACCGAGTGAGTATCCATTAATTGGTCCTCCCCCGGAATGTATAAACCGTTCAAGTTAGAAACGACTTGTGGGCCATCAATATAGAAATGCAGGTTGTTGCGTAAATAAGCCGCATTTATTGAAAATGTAAATGCATCGACCAACGAGCTTTCTTGTTGGAATATAAACGTATGATCCACATGCGTAATGCTTTGCTGCAAATCTTGATCTTTAATTAAAGTAAGATGGGCATTTTTTGAAACCCAAATCTCCTGCACGTAATTCGACAAAATCGCATGGCTTGAATCAGATCGTTGTTGTTCGAACCAAGTAATTTCCGAATCTTCCTCTAAATAAATGAATAATTTAGATTGAACGGCGGTGTCTTGTTGGCCCGACACTAAATAATGATGCAACAAAGGCTCCACAATTTTAACCCCCTTCTTGACCCATAAAACCGCATGATCATTCACCAAAGCTTCATTTAAATCATACAAGGAATTCTGATCCAAAATTGGATTTCTTGCCTTCCACACAGATTCGAATGCAGGATTTTGAGCCATAAATTCCGACATAGGCAAAAGAGCAATCCCCTGCGGTAAAGCACCTTCTGAATGAGTATTCCCATTTAATGTCTGAATAATGGCACTATGTTTCCATTGGGGCTTAGAAAAATCAACGCTTAATTTTTCAGGCGACCATTTCCAATCGCGCTCATTCAAATGTTTTAAAGAGGCATATTTCCATTCCTCCCATTTGCTGGTCGGAAAACCTTTGTCAATAAATTTCCCTAGGGCTAATTGCTGAGCTTGGGTCAATGAATCTATCGTTTTGATACTATCTACTAATGTTTTCTCTAACATTTTATTTAATCTAAGGCCGAAATAATCCAATCATATCCTCTCTCTTCTAATTCTAAGGCCAAATCCTTATTGCCTGATTTCACAATCTTTCCTTTATAAAGAACGTGGACAAAATCAGGAATGATGTAGTCCAAAAGCCTTTGGTAATGCGTCACTAAAATCGTCGCATTTTGAGGTGTCTTTAACTTATTAACTCCTTCAGCCACGATGCGAAGTGCGTCGATATCCAATCCAGA
>JABMMK010000193.1 GCA_013205605.1 Cytophagales bacterium
GCTAAATACTGAATCCCTTTATCTGTTACTTGGATGCGTGTAAAAGGATGTTTCGTCCAGCTATACGAACGAGCATTCCCTTTCACAGATGGGTTATTCCCCCATTGTTTCTTTACATCCCAATTCTTTCCACCTACTAAAGCTCCAGGAACATCAGCTAATAGTTGAATGCCAAAGTCCATTTTCAAAAATGTCAAACCCAAATTTTGACGTTCTTTCATTTTCTTAGCAAATTCGTTTGGATCTGCGACCTCTGGGGTATCTCCATAAATACGAATTTCATCGCGGTATTTACCCCCTAACATTTGGTACACAGGAACGCCAAAAGCCTTTCCAGCTAAATCCCATAGTGCCATTTCCACTCCACAAACACCCCCGGCAGCTCTTCCTTGACCGCCAAATTGCTTGATGATTTTGAAAATCTTCTCCACATTACATGGATTTTGACCCATCAATCTGCTTTTCAGCATCATGGCATATTTCGGACTTGCGCCATCGCGCACCTCACCCCATCCTACTAATCCTTGGTTAGTATCTATTCTAATCAAAGGACAAATCATAGGAGCCTTATCAATTACAGCAATACGAATATCTGTAATTTTAAGTTCTGAGGGATTACTCGATTTGTTCACTTTTTGAGTAATATACTCCATTTCCTTTTCAGGATCATGATCAAAAATCATTCCCAATGACAAGCCGCCTAAGGCAGAATTGCGAAGGAAATTTCTTCTTGAGTTTTCTTGAGCTTTGGCTTTATCCTCTGCTCTAAAACGTTTTACAAAATCTTTCATATATGTTATAGGTTTATGGTATTCATTATTTTATTTATGCCACCAAACTTTGGTATCCAAATCGTCCGCACCTTGGTTCGCTATGGCTGCTTTTACATTCACCGAATTAACTGAAATTTCAGAGTTAGGATACGTTAAGCGATTGATGAAATCACCTTTAATCGCCTTTCCAGGGAATGGATTTGCAGATAATTTAGGAAATCCTGTACGGCGGAAATTAGCAAATGCTTCAGGCCCATTTAAGAAACATGAAATCCAATATTGCGTATTAATTTGCTCCAAGGCCGTTGTAGAATTGAATGGATTTGCAGCTAAATATGCATCAACGGCAACGGTAGAAACCACTGAATTAGCATCCATTTCACTTAATTGGGCCATATGTGCCTTAACACCCGCTTCAAAATAATCTTTGGCATTTCCGGTAACCCAACCTCTTGTTACTGCCTCAGCTAATAATAAATTAGTTTGAGAAGCCGTTACTAGATAAGCACGAGCCGTCGTTTTATTCATTCGAGTTCTGTCGGCTTGACTAAAATCATAAAAACTAGCCAAACCTAATGTCTTCACAGGTCCACTAATAGATGAGTTATCAAAGCCAAAAGGCATTCCAATCTGAACCGCAGGATCAATCACCGCCCTAGCAGGCGTTTGTTGAGTTCCTGAAGTGGCTCCCACGTAACGAACCGCGATTGACCTCAAACGAGGATCATTTGTTTTCTTTAAATAATCAACGAATGGCGCGGCTAGGTAAAAGTTGTTCGCCTCTGTCGCGTTTAACAATTGGCCTATACTATTTAAATAGTTAGCATCATGAAGAATAAGCACATTATCAGCGTTTGTGGTGATAACTCCACCGGCTAAGGCCTTGGACACCAATGATTGTGCTTGGGTTGCGTCTACTTTAGACAAGCGCATTCCGATACGAAGCAAAAGTGAATTTCCAAACTTCTTCCATTTTGCCACGTCACCTCCAAAAAGGACATCAGCTGTTTCTCTAGTTTTAGAAGCATCTAAGGCAGCCACCGCATCAGAGATCTCTTTGATAATTCCTGTGTAAATAACTTGTTGTTTATCATATTTAGGATAAACTTTTTGGTCAGTATATCCTTTCCCGGCTTCTGTGTATGGAATATCCCCATACGTATCTGTCAACACCAAAAAGGCATAGGATTGTAAAATCTTTGCCATGTTAACCAAATTAGTTCTTGACGGATCTTTGGTTGTTGCGATCACGTCATACGTATTTCGAATCACAGAACGAAAATAACGCTGCCAAGTTGCCTGTGTATAATCACGGTTATCTTGATTAAAATTAGCCCCTGTTAAAACCCCAGAATTTGGAGAAACAATTTGTTGGACTATCCCCACTTCATATTGAACGGTGGGTGACGGAGGACTAATATTAATTACGGCGTTATTTAATGCAAAAACAGGGTTGATGGCTATTGCCGCTGTTTTGTTTACATTCATCTCGTCAAATCCCGCATCACAAGCATTGAGTCCTATTAACCCACATGCTGAAAATAAAATTATTGCTATCTTTTTCATATTATTTTTCGTTTAAAGCGATTTAAAATTTAACATTCAAATTAAATCCTAAACTTCTAGTCGTTGGCAAGCCTGTTGACTCCATCCCTATCAAATTATCTGAAGAATATCCAAATGACTCAGGGTCAATATTATCTATGTATTTTTTGAGTATTAATACATTATTGGCAACAAAGCTCAATTTGATCCCTTTAATTGGCGATTTCGGACTTAAGTACTTCGTGAAATCGTATCCAGCTGTAATTTGACGTAATTTCCAATAACTACCATCATATACAACAGGCTCAATTAATGCTTGGGAACGAACTACTTCCCAGAAGGGTTGAACACCTGCCTTAGCCGTATTTGGTCCACCCTGTGCATTGACTCCATCTGCCACTACGCCACCTTCTCTACCATCCAAGGTCATCTTATGCAACCCGTGACGTACGGCATTGAAATTAGTTCCCGAAAGCATCATGTTTCCTACTTTGAAATCAATCAAGGCTGATAATGAAATTCCCTTGTAATTAAACGTGTTCGTAATACCCCCCACATACTTAGGAATAGCACTTCCAAAAGAAATCAAATCAGGAGTTCTTATGGCGATACCGTTAGCTCCAAAAATCTTTTTCCCATTGGCATCACGCTTATACCCAAAGCCATAAATTTGGCCCATTTCTTGGCCTACTACCTGACGTAGTTCACCATTAAACACGTGAGTACCCACGGTAATTCTTTCTCCTGGCTTATCGGTCAATAAACTTAATACCTTCGTGGTATTATACGAACCGTTTAATGTTAAATCCCATTGGAAATCAGCCGTTTTGATAGGCACCAAATTCAATAAGATTTCAAATCCTCTGTTCTCACTTTGTCCACTATTAATTAGGGAGTTGGTGAAACCTGATGCATCTGAGATTTGAGCAGAAACGATTTGGTCGCTGGTCAATTTCTGATACACGGCCATATCTAAGGTTACGCGGCTATTGAACATTTTTAGTTCTAAACCGATTTCAGCTTCACGCGTTCTCATTGGTTTCAAACCTGCATTCGGCACCACGTTTCCTTGTCCACCTCCAACCGGTTGCAAAGCACCGGCAGGATTGGCAAATAAGTTGGCATTTATCCCATAAAACAAATTATTTGAATAGGGAGAAACGTCCGTATCTGATCCCACTTCAGCCACAGCAGCTCTTAATTTACCAAAGGTCAACCAAGAAGGCATGTTGTCAAAAGCTTGCGAGAATACATAACTACCTGAAACGGATGGATAGAAAATACTTCTGTTTGCAGGTGAAAGTGTAGAGAACCAGTCGTTACGAGCGGTTACATTTAAAAACAAATAATTTCTAAATGAAATTTCACCCGATCCGTACACGGAATTAACGGATCTTTCACTCAATCCATAAACCGGATCCTTCACACGTCCATTCATGACCGTGTATAAATCTCTTACGACAAAGTCCACAACCTGAGTACTATTCAAGTCGGAGCGACGATACATTTGATTACCACCCGCCGTTAAATTAAACTCAAAATCTCCAAAGGACTTAGTAGCTGAAATCAAAATGTCGGTATTGGTTTCTCTAAATCTTCTCGATTCTTGTGTAAATGTTCCATTCACAAAACCAGCAGGCGCAGGTCCAACTGAAGCATGTCCTGTAGGGTAGTTATTATAATCTTGGTCACGAGACCAGTAATCCTGACCTACTCGACCTTGAACAAATAACCAAGGTAGAATATTGTATTTGGCCGAAACATTTCCGAAAATACGATCTCTTCTAATATTTTGAAATTGCTTCTTCAACGTGAAGTAAGGATTCGTTCTATTTCTAAAACGAGAATATACAAACTCATCTCCATTCGCATCCATCGCTTTTTGCTCCAACAAATCAAAAGGCATCGAGTTAGCCATGTTATAAAGGGCTGTTGGGATCGAGTTATCTTGATTCGCAATATTAGGAGGGTTCTTGTTATACTCATTCGAGTAGTTGATATTTCCTGCTACTGAAAGCTTCGTAGAAAGATCATAAGCAAAACCTAAGTTGATCGTTTTTCTATTGAACGTATTGTTTGAAACAATACCGTTGTTATCCATGTTGGAAATAGACATATTAAAACCGCCGTTATCACTATTGCTAGCAATACTCACTGTATTGGTCAAGTTCATTCCTTTTACAAAAAACTTATTAATTCGATCATATACTGGCGCATAAGGAACGCTAACTCCATCAAAAAGTACTTGGGTCATTCCTGGCTGAAATTTTTCACCAAAAGACCACTGACCTGAAGTTGGGTTAGCCGATGTAGGGCGAAGTCCACTTTCTCCTTGGCCATACTCATATTGATAATCTGTGAAATCCAAAGGTGTCTCATTCGTATAATTCATGTTATATGAAACACCGATACCCTTTGTTTTACCTTTTGTTTTTGTCGTGATCATTAAAACCCCATCTTTCGCACGAGAACCATACAATGCGGCAGCAGTTGCTCCTTTCAAAACCGTCATGGACTCAATGTCATCTGGATTTATACTGGACAAACCATCACCCCCATCGGATGTATTACCACCCCCACGTACGCCAATTGAATTATCGGAGGCATTATTACCTGGATTTGTACCAAAGTTGGTATTATCAATAGGCACCCCATTGATAACAATTAAAGGCGAGTTCTGACCAGAGAATGAAGACTGACCCCTGATTCGAATTTTAGAAGTACCTGCAGGTCCAGTTCCTAGAGATGAAATGTTTACACCGGCAATTTTACCTTGTAAAGCATTCATGAAGTTAGGAGATCTATTCTCTGTAATGGCCTCAGGAGTGATCGTCGTGGTTGCATAACCTAATTTTTTCGACTCCTTTTTAATACCTAAAGCAGTAACGACTACTTCATCTAAGGCTGTGGTTTCTTCAGAAAGAGAAACATTAATCACAGACTGAGCACCTATGCTTACTTCTTTTTTCACAAAACCAACGAATGAAAAAACTAAGGTTGCGTTACTAGGCGCATTAATGGAATACTTGCCACTCGCGTCCGTAGATGTACCTTGAGAGGTACCTTTTACCGCAACTGATACACCGGCAATGGCTTCATTGCCCTTGGCAGAACTGACCAAACCAGTGATTCTGGCTTGAGCAAAAATCAAATTTGGCATCATGATAGCCAAGCCTAACAAGAGCCTTGTTAGATACTTTTTGTAATTTTTTATCATAATTGTTTAAGTTTAGAATGCTAATATTCTGAATTATCTTGAGAAAAAATTATATATTTCCTCGTTGGCGATTTTTATAATTTTTTTTTATAAATTTTCGGTTGTATTGTGATGTCATTTACTTTCATCAATGCAAGCAATAATATTCAATTAAAATTTTAGCCTTTTTTTGGCTTCAATTGATTTACCGAATGGATTAATCATAATTAAATATGAAAAATTTTGCATTAACATTTCCATTTAATGATTGCAGTGCTCATTTCCCATTTATCGAGCATTTTAGCTTTCAGACCGTTGACTCAAGCAAGTCTAATCCGGTGTATTTACCCCAGGGAATTGGCATTCGCATGTTCTATTTTAAAGATGGAATTTTCGAAATTAGCGTTGACGGCAATAGCCAAACCATGCTTCCCGGTGACTGCTTGGTCGTGTGCCCATGGGAAAATGTTGAAATTATCCCCAATCGAATCAGACGTTCATCCTTCTTTCACCTCATTATACGCACTAAATTTTTTGACGCAGATCAAGATTTAGAGTTTGGATATTGGTCTAAAATATCCCAATATGACCAAATGGAAATTGGCGAAATTTTCAAAAACTACCATAAATTCAAAATCAATAAATCAGATTTTTTGGCCAAATTATTTGTGCAATTGACCAATGAAATATTTGTGCACGAAATGAGTCAAAATGAAATGGTCATTCATATTATTGATCAAATCATGATTTTATTTGCCCGCGAAGCTCAAAAGTCTAGTTTAAAGACGACAGAGAACACAACAGTGAGTCAAATTATTGAACAAAATATAACGAAAGATCCATTGCATCATTGGTCTGTACCCGAGATGGCTCAGATAGCCCAGCTTGGAATCACGGCGTTTAGTGAGCGAATGAAAATGGAGACGGGCTTAAGTCCTATCAACTTTCTAATCAAAATACGCATCAATATTGCCATGAATTTAATGGCGCATTTCAATTATAAAATAGGCGACATAGCCTATGAAACTGGCTTTTATTCTCCCCAACACTTTTCGTTAACCTTTAAAAAAATGACGGGCGTCAGTCCGCATAAATACCGCAAAACCTATTATGAAAAACAACTTTAAATTATTATCCATTTCTGGGGCGACCATTATACTCATCGGGCTTATTTTTTCAGATACTTCTTGGGCCGGAATTTTATGGATCATTGGTGTCGCGCTGATAGCCATCTCCACCCATACCAAAGAGTCATTGAAAGGCTTCTCATTTACTTTATGGATCATCGCAGCGGTCGTATTAACGTTACAATTTCCGGCCCCATTCATTGGCTATGGAGATATAAAATTTAAAATATTGATTATCCCATTGCTGCAATTAATCATGTTTGGGATGGGATCTACCATGCAGATTTCAGATTTCCAAGAAGTGTTAAAGTCTCCAAAAGCTGTGGCTTTAGGCGTATTTTTCCAATTTTCCATCATGCCATTAGTGGGCTGGGGCTTAACAAAAGCATTTAGCTTCCCGCCGGAAATATCGGCGGGCATCATTTTAGTAGGTTGCATGCCTTGCGGATTAGCTTCGAACGTAATGTCTTATTTAGCCAAGGCCAATGTAGCTCTTTCACTCACGCTAACGTCCATCGCCACCTTCATTGCGCCCCTTTTAACTCCCTTGTTGATGAAAAATCTGGCCGGCCAATTGATCGAAATTGATCTGATCGCCATGATTTGGGAAATCAGTAAATTGATCTTAATCCCAATTGTCTTAGGGGTCATTTACAACCGAATCATTGGAAATAAATGGCCTTGGTTTCAAGAACAATTGCCACTAATCTCCATGATTAGCATTGGATTGATCATCATCATTATTACAGCTAATGGAAGAGATGCTCTTATTTCTGTTGGTCCACTGCTTGTTTTGGCTTGTTTTTTACATAACATCATCGGTTTTATTTTAGGATATTGGGGAGGTAGACTCACCAATCTTCCAGAAAAAGATTGTAGAACAATCGCTATTGAAGTAGGGTTGCAAAATGCAGGTTTGGCCTCAGGTTTAGCAATGGCCATGGGAAAAGTGGCTACTGTAGGATTACCCGCGGCGATATTTGGTCCAGTCATGAATATCAATGGATCCAGCTTGGCCAATTATTGGAAAAATAAATAAGGATTCATTGGGAATCTTTATATAAAAAAGCCTGCCGAATCATTTGAATCGGCAGGCTTTTAAAATTCAAACACCTATTAGGCCAATTTGAACTCGGAAGTAAAATGGAATTCAATTTCAGGGTTATTGGTCTGATTCATTCTTAATATCCAATCTGATTCGGCTAAAAAGACGTAGTTCCCATCCTTATCTTGCGCAATATTTTGACCTTTTAAGCGGACGAATTCTTGTAGTTTTTTGGGGTCTTCGGAGGTAATCCAACAAGCCTTCGTGACTGACATGCCATCAAAGCGGCATTTAGCACCATATTCATGTTCCAGACGGTATTGAATTACTTCATATTGAAGTTCCCCCACCGTTCCCACAATTTTGCGGTTACCTAATTGAGGTTGTAAGAATAATTGGGCTACGCCTTCATCCGTCAACTGGTCAATTCCCTTTTCCAATTGCTTCGATTTCATCGGATCAAGGTTCATTAATTCCTTGAATATCTCCGGTGAAAAGCTTGGAATTCCTTGGTAATTCAGGATTTCTCCTTCGGTCAACGTATCGCCGATTTTGAAATTTCCTGTATCATATAAACCGATTACATCCCCTGGAAAACCCTCTTCCACCACCTCTTTATCTTGCGCCATGAAATTATACGGATTGGCAAAACGTACATTTTTCTTCAATCGAATATGTTGGTAAAAGGTATTCCGATGAAATACCCCTGAACAAACGCGTAAAAAAGCAATTCGATCCCTATGCTTAGGATCTAAATTTGCGTGAATTTTAAACACAAAACCTGTGAATTTTTTCTCTTGAGGTTCTACAATCCTGATATCCGTTCCACGCGCTTGAGTAGACGGAGCAATTTTAGTGAACGTGTCAAGCAGCTCTTGAATGCCAAAATTATTCACCGCCGAACCAAAAAACACAGGAGCTAAATCCCCGGATAGGTAATCGGCCCGATCAAAAGGCTCATAGACCCCTTCAATTAATTCCACATCTTCACGCAATTGAACAGCATCTCGGTCACCCACTCGGGTGTCTAACTCGGCCGTAGAAATATCCACAGAAACAACATTCTTTTCAATCTTCGTTTTATTGGCCGAGAATAAATTTAAAGAACGATCCAATAAATGATAAACCCCTTTGAAATTTTGACCCATATTGATCGGCCATGTCAACGGTCGAACCGATATTCCTAATTTTTGCTCTAACTCATCCAATAAATCAAATGGATTTCGACCTTCGCGGTCCATTTTATTGATAAAAATAATCACCGGCGTTTTGCGCATGCGACATACTTCCATCAACCTTTCCGTTTGTTCCTCCACCCCTTTTACGCAGTCGATCACTAGAATTACGGAGTCCACCGCTGTGAGTGTCCGATAAGTATCCTCTGCAAAATCTTTGTGACCTGGGGTATCTAAGATGTTTATTTTAACTTGATTGTATTCAAAAGTCATGACGGAGGTAGCCACTGAAATTCCCCTTTGGCGTTCTATTTCCATAAAGTCAGACGTGGCACCCTTCTTAATCTTATTTGACTTTACCGCACCGGCCGTTTGAATCGCTCCACCAAAGAGAAGCAATTTCTCCGTCAATGTGGTCTTGCCAGCATCGGGGTGAGAAATAATCCCAAAAGTTCTTCGTTTCGCTATTTCTGTTTCAATATGACCCATTCGATATACATTATAAAATCAAGGTGCAAAAATACGCCAAAATCCATTGGATTAAAAATACAATTTAATAGATAAAATTCTTGCTGTCTAAAAGAATATCAACCTCTTGATAAAATAAAATTCAAACTTAAATCTCCACTTAATTCTATTTAGATTTAAAGATGAAGTACTATTTATTTATAGACGAAACCGGTGATCATGGCCTAACTAAAATTGACATTAATTTTCCAATTTTTCTTCTAAGTGGAATACTCATCAAGAAAAATGAGTTAATTCAACTGGAGCTTTTATTGATAAAATTTAAAATGAAATATTGGTCAACGGAATCCCTAATTCTCCATTCTAGAGAAATTCGGAAATGCTCAAATGAGTACAAAATTTTATTAGACGAGGACCTTAAAAACCAATTTTACAATGACTTAAACCAACTAATTTCACGAAGTAAATTTCTCATAATACCCTCAGGAATCAACAAAGTGAACTATATTGAAAATTATGGACTTTTAACTGATGACCCTTATGAAATTTGTATTTCCAAATTAATAGATTCAGTACTTACAAAATTTAAACACCAAAAAAATCAAGCACGTGAATTACAGATCATTTTAGAAAAAAGAGGGAACAAAGAGGATCAGAAACTTGCGTTGCACCTTTCAAAAATAATATTAAATGGAACACTTAATCACCCAATCTCTAATTCAAAAAATGTAATCATTGATTACGAATTCAAACATAAAAAGGAGAATATAAATGGTCTTCAATTAGCCGATTTAATTGCTTATCCAATTGCAAAATTTATGCTAAATCAAAGTATACATAATCCAGCATTTGATATCATTTCAAACAAAATATTCCTGTCAACTTCCAAAATACTAATTACTTGAAAAAACAAAAGAGCCAATATCTCACGAAATTGACTCTTTTACCGACCAGGCTACACCCAATCCTCAACAAATGTAAATAATAATTTCTGAATTTCAACCCAATTTTAGATTATTTATACCCAATAATCAGTAAAAAATAACACATTCATGTAGCTTGTACTAGTTCAAGCATTGACACGAGTATGACCAAGGGAAAAAAGATTTTTCCCACAAAACCCAAAAAAAAGGCGCAATTTCTTGCGCCCCCTTTTCTAAGATTTTTTATTCAAATTACTATGTCCTCGACTATATGCGAAGTAAACAATAATGCCTAAAGTTCCCCATATCAAAAACGAAATCTTGGTTTCTGTACGCAAACCCCACATTAAATATAAATTACACAAAATACCAGCAGTCGCAACAAATGGCAAAAACTTCACTTTAAATGGACGCTCGATGTTTGGCTCACGAACTCGCAACAACCAAACCGCTCCACATATCATCGCAAAGGCTAATAAGGTTCCCGAACTACACATTTCAGAAACTTTGTCGATCGGTGTCAAAGCTGAAACAACAGACACGATACCACCCACAAAAATCGTCGACTTCCATGGCGTCTTAAACTTAGGGTGAATAGCAGCAAATAAACCTTTTGGCAGTAAACCATCCTTAGCCATACCTAAGAAGATACGTGTTTGTGAAAGCATCATCACAAGCATTACGGAGGTTAATCCTGCTGTTGCAGCTATCGTCACAATGTACATCGCGATAGGCAATCCAGCACCTTCGAAAGCCGAAGCCACCGGCGCCTTCAAATCCAAGGTATCATATTTAACCATTCCTGTCAAAACCAACGAAACTAAAATGTACAAGACCGTACAAATTAATAAAGAAGCAATAATAGCGAACGGAACATCCTTGGTAGGATTAATGGCCTCTCCCGCCTGAGTAGACACGGCATCAAAACCAATATAAGCAAAGAAAATAATGGAGGCTGCCGTAACCACTCCATCAAAACCAAAGTGCGTTGCACCCTTAGCATCCACAACTGGATCTGGAATGAAGGGATGCCAATTAGCTGTATCCACGTAAAATGCACCCACGACAATAACAAAAATCACCGCGGCAACTTTCATAATCACAATAAGGTTGTTCGTACTTGCCGCTTCTTTAATACCCTTCACTAAAACCCAAGTAACTAACCATACGATGATAAATGCAGGTAAATTAAAGGCAAAAGCAAATTCTGGAACCGCCTGACCCGCTGCACGTAGTTTTTCAACCTTTTCAGCCGCGGTCACGGGATCATTGGTCAAATAAAGTGGCAAGTTTATATTGAAAAGATGTAAAAGTTTTTCAAAATATCCACTCCAAGCAACGGCTACCGTTGTGGCGCCCATCATGTATTCTAAGATTAAATTCCAACCAATAAACCAGGCAAAAAATTCGCCTACCGTACCGTAAGAATATGCATAAGCACTTCCCTCAACAGGTAAAATGGATGCAAATTCAGCATAGCAAAGTGCGGCAAATGTACAAGCAGTACCCGCCAAAACAAAAGCTAAAGCTAAAGCAGGACCCGCCCAATCATGCGCGGCAATACCTGTCAATGTAAAAATTCCACCGCCAATAACGGCTCCAATTCCTAAAGATGTCAACGCCCATCTACCCAGCACACGCTTGAGTTGGCTATTCTTAACATCCTCAGCATAGGCCTCTAAAGGCTTTTTTCTCCAAATACTATTGTTCATATTATTAAATTAGGTTGATGTAAATACTGGCAATCCTCTCAGATTGCCAGTATCATTTATTTTTTTGGTTTAGATGAGGTCCCTAGGTCAATCACGATAGGAGCCGCTACAAAAATAGAAGAATAAGCTCCAAATACAACGCCTATAAACATCGCGAAAGAGAATCCTCTCAATACATCGCCACCAAAGATTAACAATACAGTAACCACCAAAAATACCGTGGTCGCAGTCATCACTGTACGTGACATGGTGTGGTTAATGGATTCATTGATGGTTTTGATCATCAAGGCTTTATTTCCCAAATCTGGATTCACACCAATCTCCTCACGGATACGGTCAAATACAACCACTGTATCATTAATTGAATAACCAATTACAGTCAAAATCGCCGCGATAAATACTTGGTCTATCTCCAATTCAAATCCAAATAGACGAGCAATACCCACCATACCTAACACAACTAATGCATCATGCACCAAGGCCACAATTCCTCCCAATGAATATTGCCATTTACGGAAACGAATCAAAATGTAAATAAAGATCGCCACCAACGCATATAAAATGGAAAGGAATGATTGCGTTAAAATATCATCGGCTACCGTTGCGCCAACTTTAGCCTCAGAAACAATCACCGGAGAATTAGCCGCAAAATCTTTTAAGCCCGTTTCCAAAGCAGTTTTTACCGTATTATTCGCGGTAATTGATTCGTCCTCCACTAAATAC
>JABMMK010000194.1 GCA_013205605.1 Cytophagales bacterium
AGGAAATTCAGTTTTTATATGAGAAAGGATGCGTCGATAATCCCAAAATAATTTCTCCTCCACCAATCCCGATCCATTAAATGGCATCTCCTCGATAAAACGTACTGAAACGGGGTGCTTTTCTGTAAATTTGACCAAGGGTAAAATATCATTATCATTCATGCCATGCATAACCACGGCATTTAATTTTACTTTGAAATTGGCCTCAATCATACGCATCAAATTTTGATATACTTGATCAAAATTATTTCGCCTGGTAATTTTGAAAAAACGCTCAGAATCCAGAGAATCCAAACTTAAATTCACGTTCTTAATCCCTAAATTCAACAAAGAATCCAGGTGATTTTCGAGTAAAACACCATTAGTCGTCAGGCAAATTTCAAGGTTTTCAATCTTAGCTAATTCCTGTAAAAAATCCATCAATCCAGGTCTCACAAAGGGCTCTCCACCTGTAATCCGAACTTTTCTTATCCCTAATTGATTTAACACATGTACAATTCGGAGCATTTCCTCCCAAGACAATAATTTCTTTTCCGGTAAATAAGCGATGCCCTCTGCCGGCATACAATACGTACACCTCAAATTACAACGATCTGTAACGGCTAAACGCAAATAACTCATCTCTCGACCATGATTGTCAAAAAGAAGCGGTAAATTAGTCATTATGCTTTGTGAATTATCCAATATATTTGTGATAGAAAACAAAGGTACAAAATTGACCTCAATCGAATGCCAAACTATAAAATTCTCCTCTTTGGAATTTGCCGTGATTTGCTAAATAATGAAACCATTGAGCATCAAAATGATGGTTTATTGACTTCAGGCCAATTATTACAATCACTCAAAAAAAGCTATCCGGCATTAGAAAATTTGCCTTCCCTTAGAATTGCCGTAGATCATCATTTCCCTAAACCGGAATTTATGGTGGAAGA
This sequence comes from Cytophagales bacterium, assembly GCA_013205605.1. GTDB lineage: Bacteria > Bacteroidota > Bacteroidia > Cytophagales > Spirosomataceae > Aquirufa. Next base: position 933 of record JABMMK010000194.1, read on the forward strand.
AACGATGGAAATTGCCTTAATTCCACCCGTTAGTGGGGGATAATCGCGCCTAATTCTCTATGGAATCACTAGATTAGTTTATATTTGCATAAAAAATAATACGTGGAAATAAATTTCCAATTTATCGGCCTCCTGCTACTCCCTTGGATCTCAGCGCTTTTGGTTGGACTATTCGCCGCAAAAGCGAAAAAATACATTTCCACTATTTCTATTTCGCTCTCATTCATTTTTACAGTCCTTACATGCTATTTCATTTATAGCCTCTCGGGACAAAATTTAAAAATAGGCTTCCCGTGGATACACATGGGGCATGAAACCTATATAGCTAGCTTTTGGATCAATTCCTCGGCCAAACTCATCGCCCTCTTGGTCAGCATCGTAGGTTTTTTAGTTCAAGTGTTTTCCAAATCTTACATGGAGAAGGAGGCTAATTTAGGCCGTTATTATGTCTATTTACACGGCTTCGTCGGCGCCATGATTTGCCTTATTTTTGCAGACCAAATTTACCTCTTTTATGGCTCTTGGGAATTGGTAGGTGCCTTTTCTTATTTATTAATTAGCTTTTGGCATCAAAAACCTGAAGCGATACGAGCTGCCAAAAAAGCATTTTTAATTAATCGCTTCGCCGACATTGCCTTGATTTTGGGACTTATAAGTCTTAGTGCTCATTTCCATTCGACCTATTTTTCTTCCATGGACCCCATGGCCTTTGACAATCCCCCCTTTTGGATAGGTATGGTCGTGTTCATTGGCGCGATGGGGAAATCGGCCCAATTTCCATTCATGTCTTGGTTGCCAGATGCCATGGAAGGACCTACACCCGCTTCAGCATTAATTCATGCGGCAACGATGGTAGCCGCAGGTGTATTTTTAGGCATTCGAGTATTCCCATTTTTTGGCGAATCAGTGCATGTCATGATGGCTTGTGTGGGTGCGATTTCGCTTGTTTCCGCCGGAATTTTGGCCATTTTCCAAAACGATATTAAAAAAATCCTCGCCTATTCTACGATATCCCAATTAGGACTAATGTGGATCGGAATGGGTTCAGACGCATCCATGTTTCACTTATGGGTGCACGGAATATTTAAAGCAGGATTATTTTTATCGGCAGGGTCAATTATCCAATTGGTCCATCATCAAAACTTAAATCACATGGGCGGTTTAAGGAAACATATGCCCATTACCTGCATTGCCTTTTTGATTTTCAGTGCCGGCTTGATGGGAATACCATTAACCAGCGGCTTTTACACGAAAGAAAATATCGCTGGATTTTTATGGATGTCAGCTGAGAATAGTCCTTTTTCAACTTACTACTACCTGCTTTTAGGTGCCTTAAGCTTAGGTATGATCTTAACCTCGTTCTATGCATCTCGACTTTTCTACTTGATTTTCTTAGGGAATTCTAGAGAACAAAATCCTAGGGAAAGCACACAAAATTATGGATTGCAAATAATCCCGATTGTCATCTTAGCTATTTTAAGCCTTTCCGTGGTTGTGAACCTAAATCCGCTACTTGTCCAGGAATCTGAATTTTTAGGCTATTTCGATTTACAGTCCTTTCAAGTG
>JABMMK010000195.1 GCA_013205605.1 Cytophagales bacterium
CCCCCTGCTTGTAAGGCAGGTGCTCTGAACCAGCTGAGCTATAGGACCATTCCGCTGAATGGGATTGCAAATATCCGAAATTATTTATTTTTTTCCAAGTGACCAACAGAAATAAATGGATATTTTTGAACCTTAACGCATTCTTTTGATTTTTTGACCGAAAGAACGCATCTTTGTAGACACATATAATAAGCCATGGATCAACTTCTTAGCCTCGATAACCTCATCAGTTTACTGACCCTTACTTTTTTAGAAATTGTCCTTGGAATTGATAATATAATCTTCATTTCCATCACCGCCTCAAGGCTCCCACTCAAAGACCAAAGCAAAGCGCGCAACATTGGCCTTCTCTTAGCCATGGTTTTTCGGGTGATTCTGTTATTTGGGATTTCAATTCTTATCTCTTTACAAAAACCCTTTGCACACATCGACTGGGGATTTTTTAAAATGGCGCCTAGCGGTCAAGCGATTATCCTTTTTGTCGGTGGCCTTTTTCTACTCTATAAAGCTACCAATGAAATATTCATGAAGCTGGAAGGGGAGGAGGAACACTTGAGTGCCAACCAGAAAAAAATCAATAGCATCGGTACCATCGTGACGCAAATCGCACTCATCAACCTAGTCTTTTCCATCGACTCCATTCTGACCGCCATTGGCCTATCCGATAATATGTGGGTGATGGTCATCGCTGTAGTCGCTTCCGCCATTATTATGATGGCTTTCTCCGGACCCGTTGGCCGTTTTGTGAACGATCACCCCTCACTCCAAGTACTTGGCCTATCTTTCCTCATTATGATCGGTTTCATGCTCATTGCCGAAGCCAGCCACGGCTCTGAACTCAGTATCCTAGGCAATACCATTGGACAAATTCCCAAAGGTTATCTCTACTTCTCCATCGCCTTCTCGCTGTTTGTTGAATTTATCAACATCCAAATGAAAAAGAAATCAACCAAATCCATCGAAATCCATGACATCAAGAACCAAGCTGAAAAGGACGGAATTATTTAATGCGCTCATTTCCTAAAAATTAAGTAAAGGTTTAGCCATTCCTTTAAATTTTTTTATATGAATTGATTTCTTTGGCGAACTATATATAATTCAAGTTGTATTTTTTTACTTTAAAAAATATAAGAATTTTTGCAAGAGTTACCAAAATTTGGTAATTTCAAAAAAAACATAATATTATGGGTCGTAATACTTCCGTTTCATTAGGTGATTATTTTGAAAATTTTGTGGATAATAGTATTTCTGAAGGCAGATTTAATAACGCCAGTGAAGTTATCCGAGCAGGTTTAAGATTATTAGAAGAAGAAGAAAGTAAAATAATTGCACTCAAAATCGCAATTAATGAAGGCATTGAAAGTGGAATTGCAGAAAATTTTAATCCTAATAATCACCTTGAATTTTTGAAATCCCAAAAAAGAAATGTCTAAATTCATGCTTAGCCAAATGGCTGTTAATGATTTAACGCAAATTTGGAATTATACTTATGATGTTTGGTCAGAAAGTCAAGCAGATAAATATTATTTTGACTTACTAAAGGATTGCCAAAATTTAGCTCAAAATCAATTATTAGGAAAAAATTACAATGAAATTAAAGATATGCTTTTAGGTTATCCTTCGGGTCAGCACCTTATTTTTTATCGAGTGCTAGATAAAGATAAAATAGAAATCATTAGAATTCTACATGCTAAAATGGATTTGAAAAATAGAATGCAAGATTAATTATAGCGTAAAAACGCAAATTTGATTTTAATCTATATCGACTAATTATTTTACCCCCTTCGCAATTCCCAACAACTCCTTTGCGCCTCCCTGTGGTAAGCCTAATACCTTTTTCTTAACACGACCACTCGCATCCATGAACATGATCGTCGGATAGCCCTCTAATGGATACATATTAGCCAAAGCCGGACCCTCGCCCGCCTCCATGTCCACACCGATCGACACATAGTGCGCATTGATGTAATCCCCTAACTCTTTATTTGGGAATACCTTAGTCTTTAACACCTTACATGGTCCACACCATGAAGTATAGGCGTCAAACATAATTAATTTCTTCTCCTTCTTCGCCTTAGCCAAAGCCTGACGGAAGCTACCCTCAAAAAACTTTACCCCATCGCCCTCTGCCGCAAAGGCAGAAAGACTCAACATCACCAACAAAAGCAACAAGACCTTTTTCATATTTTTATCATTAATAATATTACCTAATACTTTTTACCTATTACTTATTACCTATTTTTAATTGGGACGAGGTAAACCCGTCCCCTACAAATTCTTCTTACCTAATACTTTTTCCTATTTTTAATTGGGACGAGGTAAACCCGTCCCCTACAATTAATTATATGAATTCAACATCACCGGCATCACCAGCAACAAAATATCCTCACTCTCATCTTGATCCGACGGGATAATTAAGCCAGCTTTGTTGGGCTCACTCAATTTAATATCCACAAACTTGGCCGATAAATTACTCAACAATTCCGAGATCAATTTCGCATTAAATCCTATCTCCATATCCTTGCCTGAATACTCACAAGGCAACGC
>JABMMK010000196.1 GCA_013205605.1 Cytophagales bacterium
GTTTTGGGTTAGTGGAGTATAGTGTGATACGACCCAAATTCAATCTGAGTATCACCGATTCAACGAAATCAAATCTAAATAGAAATGAATTAGTGGGATCTAAGAATTTAAGCGAAAGTCAACCCAATGATCAAAAACCGGAGGAAGAAGAGTCAACTCAAAAGACCATTGTTTCTTTTACTGAGTATTTTGCCATGGCCATTAAAACCGTTTTTCTGAAAGCTGTTTCGCTTTTAATCTCCTTATTCATCTCGTAAATTATTGATTTATGCCCTCATTTAACATCCAAACAAAAATTGGAGCTTCCATGCCATTTGTTTGGTCTCAATTCAATGAGGCATTATTAAAAAAAATATCTCCACCTTTTCCTCAAGTAAATATCCAGCGTTTTGATGGTTGCAATAAAGGAGATTTAGTTATTCTTGAAATCAATTTGCTTTTCATGAAGGTCATTTGGTCATCGGAAATCACCTATTCCCATCAGGATTCAAACAAATCTGTTTTCATCGACGAGGGAATCCAGGTTCCCTTTGGAATCAAAATATGGAAACATGAGCACTCAATCATTAAAATAGATGACACTCAATGTTACGTTCAGGATTTTGTGACTTATAAAACATCAAATGTTTTTTTAGATATAATTTTATTTCCATTTTTGTGGGGAATGATTTTTTATCGTAAACCATTCTATCAAAAATATCTAACGAATAGAGACCTATGAAATTAAGCCTTACCCATAAAATTATCATTGGATTTATTCTAGGCCTTGCATTAGGTGAATTCTTTTACCTTTTCTTTTCTCCAGAAACAAGCCACGAATTGGCTTCCAAGGTGCAAGTGGTCTCCAAAATATTTTTGAGATTAATTAAAATGATTGTTGGACCCTTGGTCTTTTGCACATTGGTCGTTGGCATAGCCAAATTAGGTGATTTTAAAGCGGTAGGTAGAATTGGCATTAAGACGATTGGCTACTTTTACTTCGCTACCATTTTATCATTAATCACTGGACTTGTGGTCGTAAACATCACTAAACCAGGCAGTTTACAAAGTTGGCCCAAACCCGCTGCCGGAACAGATACTGGCATAGATGCTTCTAAAGCAAAATCTATTGAAGATTTTATTCTTCATATATTTCCAGATAGTTTTTTCAAAGCCTTAGCGGAAAATGAAATCCTTCAAATTGTCATTTTTTCATTATTCTTTGGTGTAGCCTTAGGATCCATAGGAGCCACGGGGAAAAAATTAATTCATGTGATTGACAACTTAGCGGAGGTCGTTTTCAAAATGGTTAATTATGTGATGGAACTAGCCCCATATGCCGTTTTCGCAGCCATGACCACGGTTGTAGCCAATAAAGGATTGAGTATATTAATCAGTTATGGGTATTTAATGATTTGTTTCTTAGGGGGATTGCTCTTCTTTACGGTAGTCATTTTATGGCTAATATGTATTTTTAACGGCATACCTTACTGGCGCTTATTAAGAGAATTAAAAGAAGCATTGTTAATTTCTTTTTCAACGGCAAGTTCAGAAGCGTCCTTTCCACAAACGATTGCGGCTCTAGAAAAATTTGGCTGTAGCAAACGTATTGTTGGTTTTGTGTTACCCTTAGGATACAGTTTTAACCTAGATGGTTCCATGTTGTACATGACCTTTGCGACAGGATTTATCGCCCAAGCGTATGGAGTACATTTAAGTTTGGAGCAACAAATTACCATGCTGTTAACTTTAATGATTACTTCCAAAGGAATTGCGGGAGTTCCAAGGGCATCCCTAGTCATTATCGCAGGAACATTAACGATGTTCAATTTACCTGCGGAGGGAATTGCCTTGCTGTTGGGTGTAGATCCATTTTTAGATATGGGTAGAACGGTGACTTCGGTAGCTGGAAATGGAGTAGCCACTTGCGTAGTTTCCAAATGGGAAGGAGAGTTTAATCCCCCAGCTGTTACTGCTTAAAAGTCATTTCAACAGCCTTCCGAGCCGGAATGATGGAGGCTAAGGTGGTAATGGTCAACACGACTAAAGAAGTCCACACAAAATCCATTAATTCCATTTTTATCGGGTATGCATCAATCAATGCATTAGGAATGCCTAATCCGATAATTCCAAAGGTTTGCTGAGCCCAAGCAAAAATAAAGCCAAAGATCATCCCTAAGATTGCCCCAGAAAAGCAGATCAAAAATCCTACCCACATAATGGTTTTAAATAATTGGGAACGAGAAATACCCATCGCCAATAAA
>JABMMK010000197.1 GCA_013205605.1 Cytophagales bacterium
CTCTCCTTTTGTGACCTTCCCGAGGTAAATCCTCAAATCTGGTTTCGTGATTTGGAAGAGAAAATCAGTTGGGTGATCGTTCAATATTCTACTGGGAAAGAGGTCCCAAAAGCGGACAAATGGAAGGATTTTGAACAGACAAACGAACAACTACTTCCTTTTGACGGATATTTTGCAGGCGTACAAATTTCATCAGAAAATTCAACGCTTCTTCGCGGTGAGGGGATGTTTGTGAACTTCAAAGGGCTAAAGGAAATCTATCAATCCAAATAAGACATGAGCGAAACGAAACACGATTTTCTATTGGATTTATATGTCACGGAGGCTTTTGATGTGGTGACACGAGAGGGTTTACCTGTAAGCATAGGTGCCATCGATACCTTAACGGAGCATGGGCATCAGATGATTGGTTGGGTTACCGATAAACAAGGAATTAAAACCAGTTATGCGTGGGATTTGAATGGTAAAATGTATGGTTGGAACTTAGGGAATTACACCTACGATTTGTTTTTGGTGATGAAATAGTAACATACCTAGCATAACCCAAAAAAATCTCTAATTTTTCGATTCGAATATTTGCGAATAAATACGAATAAAATGGGCGAGCAGGTATTATTATTTAGTAGAAACCTGTTCGAACGTTCGAATTTGTGCTTTTTTTTGAATAGTTTTTGAAGTTGACTTATTCTTATATTCTCGAATAAATTCACTAATTTCTTCACGAACTTGTTGCGTTAATGGCTCGCTTTTAATGAAAAAATCAACTCCTTTTGGTTCTCTTATATGTCCCATGATTATGACTTAAAATATTTGTCAACTAAAACTTGAGCTGCATCCGTTGGAATTATCATTCGATGACCGCCTAAAGTATATGCGCCTAATTTATTCTGATAGTGTTCTATAAGGTTTGTTTTGGCGGTAAAAGCAATAAACCCTTCAAAACCTTGTTGAAATGATACTTTACATGCATGCGCGACCAAATTTCCAGCAACTCCTTCGTAAAGTTTATTATTGCCAATATTAAATGGTGCGTTTTCAAGCAAATGCATATAAACGTGATCACTTTCTAATGACAAACTTAGTAATCCTTGAACGATATCTGAATTATTAGTTATCGTTAGTTTAAAAACTTCATTTTTGTTATTAGCTAATTCTTCTTTCCAATTAAAATTCCAACCATTTTTTCTGGTGATTTGCTTTAAATCAGTAATCCTTAGCCTATGTACTTCAGTTTCAAAACTATCTCCAGATATAGTATTTTGGATAGAATTTGTTAATCTATCAACGATAAAATCTAGTTCAATTAGCTTATGCGTTTTCACAATTCAAATATAAGAAAACTATCTATTTCAATAGCTTGAAGGTAACGAAATGTTTTTAGAGTCATTGCAACTAACAGTAAAATTACACCTAGGATTTGTTTTGGGTAATCAAAAAAAAAATACTTTGGCCTAATTCCCTTTCTTTAATTTCCTCCTATGTCTATTTCGATTATAGTAACTCTTGGAATTTAATCTATTCTTAAATGCTCGTTTTGACGTACTCACACCTTTCCTTGCGTGTGATTTCCTTATGCTACCTGTTTGCGTTGAACCAGCTCGAGCATAAGACGACTTATGAATACGTTTCGAATAATCGATGGGCTTGGCATCACAGGCCAAAAGTAAAATAATCCCAATAAAATAGAATACGTATTTCATGACTTTCTAATGTAAAAGATTCAAATTCTTTCTTGGCCAATCAATAATAACTGTCAAACCTTTAAAAGAAAAGTAATTTTCATCTTCTAGATTAGGAAAGGAAAAATGAGGACCCACCACGAAATCTTTTATTAATGTATTTTCCCATTTCTTCATAACATCAACAGTTGATAAAAAAAGGTCCGACCCATCCAGCAAAACCACCATGTGTTTTATGTCTTTTAAGTACGTTTGCACGTCATTACGGTCTTTAGAAGTCCTAGCCTCATAATCGAACCACAACAATCCTCGGTCAATAATTCCACCACCTACATACATCTCAAAGGCATCGAATTCACTAGGATTTTCATGCCATTCATTCAAATCCAACATCCTTCGTTTTTCACCAGCCAGTCGATCTACTATTTCCCAAGACTTAAACCAGTCATCCACGATATATGCCTCTTCGATTTCTGAAAATTGGTCAGGGGTATCTGTGATGAAAATGACATTGACACCTTGGCTTTGCAAGGACTTAATAAAAGATTGAAATGGTTTCATAAACAATAAACCCAAATAGAAATGGGTAGTAAAACTAATGAAATTTGGCCATGAAGAAATCCATTGAC
>JABMMK010000016.1 GCA_013205605.1 Cytophagales bacterium
AAATAAGGCATCTGAATCTTCAAATCCCTCAGAGCCAGAAATGCCAACAGGTCGAAATTGACCTCCTTTTTGCTGGATAAATACATGAGCAGGATTCCCCTGAGAAGCGCCTACAAAAATATCGGAAAGGCCATCTTGATTGACATCGGAAGATTTTAAAACGGGACCTACAAATGACAATGGATTGACCAATTGCGTTTGTCTTTTAAAGTCATTCACTAGATTAGCAACAGGTGTTAAAATTAGTGGCGCGGCTCGAGCAAAAAACGATTTGTTTTCAAGTTCTTTCGTTTGAAATAGCTTAGCATCTTTCTCAAAAAATGAAATATTTTTAACTTCTTTAATGCCCTTAAGAGTTTGTGATTTACCTGAATTCCAAAGCACTTTAACTGAATCAATCTTAGGTGTATTTCCTAATCCTACATGCAGGCGTGGACTCATACTAGATTGATAGCCACGGTACATATTGGCATAAACGACTTGGGCCTGGCCGTTTTGAAACACGCTTACGCTGGCACCGGCACCTTGAGTATTTTCACCTAGACCATGCAAGTCAACCGAAATAGACTTATTTTCTTTATAAACTTCGTTGCTTTTATTCTCATAAATCGAAGCCGGCTTATTGATATTGTTTACAATCAACTCCAAATCTCCATCGCCATCTAAATCTGCATAAGCCGCCCCATTGCTATTTGTCGGCATTTCCAAACCCCAATCGGCCGTTACATTTTTAAAAGTTGCATCCCTTTTATTTTTAAAAATATAATTGGACACATTGGACGCGGGCATTTTTTGCACAAGCTCTAGGACATTCTCCCTTTGAATCGAATTTTGATTATTTTGAACATAGTCACCCATGTACTTCAGGAAATCTAAATTGGTATAATCTCTTAAATATCCGTTGGACACAAAAAGATCTTTCCAACCGTCATTATCGTAGTCGGCGAACAGCGCACTCCAGCTCCAGTCCGTGTTGGATACTCCGGCCAATTGGCCCACCTCGGAAAACATCGTGTTACCAGAAGCATTATTTCCAAGATTCAATTGAAGCATATTGCGCATGATTTGATGCCCAAAACCCACCTTTAAGTTGAAATCATACTTCTCATAGTTATCGGGAGACATCAACAGCTTTTGCCTTAGATTATCTTCGGGCAACATATCTAAGGTAAAAATATCGGGAAGTAGATCGTTATTGACATCTGCGATATCATTCCCCATCGAAAAGTGCGATATATGACCTATACTCGAATTAATCGTATTAACGAATGATTTACCAGCCTGATTGATGTATAAATAATCGGGAATAGTGTAATCGTTGGAGACATAAAAATCGGGCCAACCGTCTTGATTGACATCTGAAATTCCCACGGCTAAGCCATAAGAAAGGGTGGAACTTTGAATTCCTAAAGCTTTTGTTTGATTGATGAACTTTCCTCCTTGGCCTGGATTGACAAAAAACTGGATCCCTGAATTTTCATCCGGTTTATTTAATAAATCGGCGGTACTGGATTCGTCCAAAACGGGCAAGGATTTTGGATTGTGGTTCACTAAAATCATGTCAAGATCTTGGTCTCGATCATAGTCGAAAAATACGGCATGTGTACTATTAGAAGGACTGTCTAAGCCGTATGAAGCTGCCTCATCTTTAAATAAAGGAATGCCGGCCGCATCATTCCCTTGATTGATAAACAATTGATTTCTTTTTTTATCAGTTGGCAAATTCCCTGAATAACATAGGTAAATGTCTAATTTATGATCTCCATTAATATCCACAAAACTTACCCCAGTCTTCCAGGGACCTGGTCGGCCCGTCACGCCGGCTTGTTGGGCCACCTCCTTGAATTTCAAATTGCCTTCATTAATATATAAATGATTATCCTCCATGTTGCTCGAGAAGTACATATCTTCTTTCCCATCCCCATTGAGGTCACCTGTAGCCACACCACCCCCATTGTAAAAATATTCATACATGAGGACATTGGTATTTAAACCTTCTTGAATATTGTTTTGAAAATTAACTTGGGTTTTCTCCGGACTTAACAAGGAGAACAATTGAGGTTCGGAAGCCTCCACAGATTCTTTGGATTTTTGGCATCCAAAAAGAAACAATAAAGAAAATAATAGGTAATATTTTGGCACGAAATATTTTTATGCTAAAAATAAAAAAAGGAAATGGGAAAGTCGTTAAACTTTCCCATTTCCTTTAAAATTAATTTGGATTAATATCCAGGATTCTGAACCAAGTTTTTGTTACGGTTCATTTCATCACGGTGGATAGGCAAGAAGTACATCTTATCTCCCCAAGCGCGGTTTTCTTTACCTGGATCCATAGGAACTACCTTATATTGATAATCATAGCTAGTAGGATCATATTTATAAAGTGTAACCGCTTTCCCCGGCTTCAAAGTACCAATCACGTTAATGATTTGAACTTTATTACCTAAGGTAGAACCGGCAATCATCCAACGACGAGCGTCATGATAACGTTGTTCCTCGAAGGCCATTTCGATACGACGCTCATTGCGATATCGATCACTTAAAGCACTTCCACTTTCAGTAACCGCTGGCATACCTGAACGGAAACGTATTTTGTTCAACCAAGCGCGAGCTTCAGCATCTTCACCTAACGCAATACAAGCCTCCACATAATTGAACACCGCCTCTGTATAGCGAAGGAAAGGCCAAGGAATTTGTTGCCACGTATTTTGGTCAATAATCGCTGGGCTAGGATCTGTAAATTTACGGAAATAATAACCCGTATAACTTCCATTCCAATCTTCGATGGAACTTTTACGCGTATCTAATCCAAAGTAAGCTACCTTACTTGATCCCGACATTATTTCATACTGACCCGTTTGTATTTGATTGAATGGATCTTTTGGAGCTGCACTCGCCGAACGAGGCTTCCAAGCAGAACCATCATACATTAACGTCGCATAAAAACGAGGATCACGATTTACATAAGGAGCAGCTGAATGATCCGCATTAGACCATGAAAATTTAGTACCATCCATCATTTCATAATCATCTACGAAATTTTGAATAGGTGCATTTCCAGCCCAGTTGTTATATCCATTAGGTCCGTTAAACAAACCGATACGTCCACCATTTTCAGCTTTTGCATTAATGAAATAACGAGCAAAAATTAATTCTTTCTCTCCACCACTTCTGGATAAAGAGTTGTTCATATAATTTGCTACTCCATCATCTTTAGATGCAGGCTCTGATAAATTCAATTTATTACCTAAACCTGGCAAATCTAAAACAGCTTTAGCTGCATTTTTAGCTTTAGTCCAACGCTCAGTACGAGAACCATCCACAAAAGCAACAAATTCTGGATTTGTATAAGCAGCCATCGCAGCAGATTTAGACTTAGCTGTACTAGCATCATACAAATCACTAGCTGCATAGATTAAAATACGAGATTTTAATGCTAATGCAGCAGCTTTTGAAGCACGACCCGCGGCCATAGTTCCAGTCAATAAAGCAGCAGACTCATCACATTCCTTCTCAATAAAAGCGATACACTCTTTCATCGTGTTTCTTTTTGACATGAATTCAGTATCAGCTAACGAGAACGTCTTATCCACGATGGGAACTCCTCCAAAATAGCGAACTAATTGATGGTAATAATAGGCTCTCATGAATTTAGCTTCTCCGTTCAATCGATCGACAGTAGCTTTAGGAAAAGTAGTCGCCTTTTTCAAATTTTCTAAAGCCACGTTACAAGCACGTATGCGAGTGTACATATTCTGCCAACTTAACGTTCCGTTGATCCAACCTGGATCGGCAGGATTTGAACGTGATTCAGTGATCGTAGTAATATTACGACCTGGGTGCGTAAAGGATGCCTCATCCGTCAAGGAAGCTAACATCTGCTCATCAAAACCTCCATTACCTAAACCTCCATAGAGTTCAGTTACAAAGGCCTCCGCTAAGCTTGGATCTGTCCAAACGACAGACTCAGAAAGTTGATCTAAAGGTTTTGTGTTAACAAAACTATCGTTACAGCTAGTAAAGACAGTTCCGAAAACCGATAGTGCAATGATTACATATCTTTTTTTCATTTTTTTGTCTAGTTAATTATTAAAATGTTGCTGTTAAACCAAAATTGATAATCTTCGATTGTGGATAGTACTGACCTGTGGCATTGACTGTTTCGGGATCAAATACTTTCAACTTATCCCACGTAAACATATTCAAGCCATTGGTGTAAAATCTACAATTCTTTAAACCAATTTTACTCAATAATGTTTCAGGCAAATTATATCCGATTTCGAAGTTTTTCAATCGAACATAATCAGAGTTACGTAACCAATAGGTATTACCGCCAGAGAAGTATTGATCATTTCGGTTAGCAATTCGAGGATGTACACTGCTTGGGTTTTCTACTGTCCAACGGTTTTCATAAATATCAGTTAAATAATTACCAATATTTCCCATTTCACCCGCACTTACGTATTGCATCGCTCCTGCTGCTCCTTGGAATAAGATCGTTAAATCAAAATTCTTGTACGTCGCACCGATATTAAATCCTCCTTGGAACAATGGCAATTGAGTAAAGTCATTACGAACCATATCGTTCGGGTCGATTTTACCATCCCCATTCCAATCCTTGTATTTCATATCTCCAGGACGCAAAGTATTCACGAGAGCTTTATAGCTAATCGTAGTCGCATCAATATCAGCTTGATCCTTAAATACCCCATCATATTGATAAGCTACGTAGGTATTCATCGGTCTGCCCGTAGAACGTTGCCACTCTGGCGCGCCAGGTGCCTCATCCCAGAATAAAATCTTATTCTTAGCATAACCTCCATTTAAACCTATATTGTATTTGAAATCACCAATTTGATTGCGATATCCTAACGTAAAGTCAAAACCTGTGTTTTCAACTTCTCCGATATTCTGAGCAGGTAAAGTCAAACCCGTCGACTGAGGAACAGATGCGTTTTTAACCCAAAGGATATCAGTACGCTTGTTGTAGAAATAATCCATCTCAAAAGTAACCTTATCATTAAATAATGAACCCTCTAAACCGATATCCGAGTTAGTAGCCACCTCCCACTGAATGTTAGTGTTAGGGATTTTGGTCTCAAATAAAGTTTTAGTTTCTACATTACCAATGATGTAACTTCTAAATCCATACGTAGATAAGTATTGGTAAGTCGCAATTTGGTCATTACCCATTTGTCCCCATGAACCTCTCAACTTCAAGAAATTGATTACAGGTAATTGGTCTTTAATGAAACTTTCTTCCGACATCACCCAGCCTAACATACCGCCTGGGAAAAATCCATAACGAGTATCCTCAGGGAAGATATCAGAACCATCATAACGCCATAAGAATTCAGCTAAATACTTTTCTTTGAAGTTATATGCCACACGACCAAAATAGTTCAAACGTGCACGCTCATAAGCTCCACCCCCATTATTTTTCTCTAAATCACCCCCTGCAAAAATTTGATCTAAAGCAGGTGAAATGAAGAAACGACGATAGGCATTGAAGTTATCTCCAACAATGGTTTCTCTGTTAGAACCAGCTAAAAAGGTTACACTATGATCATCAAACTTACGCTCATAAGTCATAATAGCTCCTAACAAAACATTTAATTGGTTCTCATCGCCTACTGTCAAACGAGGCTCAGCAGGTCCACGCTTACTCGCCACCAACGTTGGCGTCTTTCCATCCGCTTCAAAACCACTTCCTTTTTGATAAAGAGTCCATGGTGTCTCCCAACGCTTAGTCG
>JABMMK010000198.1 GCA_013205605.1 Cytophagales bacterium
ACCGTACTCAATATTCCGCTAGCTTTCAAGGTCGACTTTTAGTGTTGCCTAAAAAGGAATTTGAATTACTTTCGTTTTTAGCTAGAAATCCCAACAAAGTTTTTAATCGTGATGAACTTTTGGAGAAAGTTTGGGGAACCGACGTCTATGTGGTTGAGCGGACAGTAGATGTGCATATTCGAAAATTAAGGGAGAAAATTCCTGAGTATTATATCAAAACGCTCAAGGGTGTGGGATATTTATTTTCCATCGATCCTATTTAAAATTCTAAATTTCAAGTCATATTAGGTAAATTGCGCCTTGAATGAGGCTAATCTACACGTTTCTTTTTATCATTATTTTTCACTTTACTCTTTTCCCAGCTGGGCCCAAAAGAGAATTAAGGGGAGTTTGGGTCGCTACGGTATCCAACATCGATTGGCCCAGCGCCAGAAATTACAATGGAATTAAGCAAAAAAATGAGTTTGTTGACCTATTAAATTCCCATCAAAAAACAGGAATCAATGCTGTTTTTGTTCAAATTAGGACAGCCGCTGACGCACTATATGCAAAAAGCCCAGAACCCTGGTCTACTTTTTTATCGGGATTACAAGGTCAGCCACCTAGCCCTTACTATGATCCATTAGCCTTCATGATCGAAGAAAGTCATGCGCGAGGAATTGAATTTCATGCCTGGTTAAATTTAAATCGGGCGAGTATATCGACCAATTCTCTACTTGACGCCAATCATATAGTCCGGAAACATCCCGATTGGATTATCAAATACCACGGACAATTTATCCTTAATTTTGGGCTACCGGAAGTCCGACTTTATTTAGTGAATTTGGTCAAAAATATCATCGAACAATATGATGTAGACGGGATTCATTTTGATGATTATTTCTACCCTTACCCCATGAAAGGGGAAGAAATTAATGATCGCGAAGCCTTTGAAAAATATAAATTACCGGAGGAAAGCCTGGGAGATTGGCGTAGAAGAAATACAAATAACCTCATTAAAGATATTTCGGATGTCATCAAATCGACCAAACCCAAAGTGAAATTTGGCATTAGTCCATTTGGAATTTGGCGACATCAGAGTGAGTCTGTTTTAGATGGATCCCCTACTCGGCGAGGCTTGCAATCCTATGATGACTTATTTGCGGATACAGAAAAATGGATAAAAGATGGGCTAGTGGATTATTTGGCGCCCCAATTATACTGGGAAACGAGTCACAAAGTAGCGGCTTTTGAGCCCTTAGCTAAATGGTGGAGTGCCCATAATTATGGCCGGCCTATTTACATTGGCCATGCGGTATACCATTTAAGCGACGTATGGACACCTGGCGAATTAAGTAAACAATTAAAGGTCGCGCGTAGTTTACCTAACGTGCAAGGATCCATTCATTTTAGTTCAAATTTAATCATCCGAAATGTGAAAGGTTGGCGAGATACCTTAAGGCAAAATCAGTATTCATCTGTAGCTTTAGTACCGGCGATGCTTTGGAAAGATAGCATAGCTCCTACTCCACCGCACCAAGTAAGTTTACTGAAAAAAGGCGAGGAATGGTTGCTGGCCTGGAAACCAGGAGAACCCAGTGAAGATCAAGATCCCCCTGCCTATTACGTCGTTTATAAGATTAAAAAAGGCGAAATTGATCCATTGGAAAACTCGGAAAATATCATTTTCAAAGGTAAAATGAATCAATTAATTTTAGATAAAAATTGGATACGATCAGGTTATGGATTTGCGGTCACGGCACTAGACCGATTACATAATGAATCACTGCCGGGAACGATCCAATGGCTCATACCGACAAAAAAAGAATAACATGAATCAGAGATTACATTTGACGATCAAGGAGATTACTGAAGAAACGGATGACACCAAAACCATCCATTTTTGGCATCCCATACACAATACCATCTCATACATATCGGGTCAGTTTTTTACGCTTATTCCGGAAATTGACGGCCAGAAAATCAGGAGAAGTTATTCCCTATCTTCATCTCCCAAAACGGATACCTCACCTGCCATTACAGTCAAAAGGATTGAGGGCGGCCTTGTGTCCAACTATTTATGTGACCATTTAAAAGTAGGAGATAGCCTGGAAGTTATCGAGCCCATGGGTAATTTCTTGGTTGAACCCCAAGCTGATTCTAACAAAACCTATGTTTTTGTAGCCGCTGGATCTGGGATTACTCCCTTATTCTCCATGATCAAAACCGTGTTGCATTCAGAGCCTAAATCGAATATTTACCTAGTTTATGGATCTCGAAATGAACAACAAATTATCTTCAAAAAAGCGTTAGAATCACTAGAAACCCAACATGCCTCCCGGTTCAAAATGATACATGTCATCAGCCAGCCTTCGCACACATGGCCTGGTTTTAAGGGGCGTATCAACCAAGCATCCATGGTTTTTTATTTAAAGCAAGAGTTTGGCATCGACATACCTGCAGCCTTTTATTATTTGTGCGGGCCGGCAGGAATGATGAGCGAAGTAGAAAAATCCTTAGCCATGTTTGATGTTCCTGAAACACACATTTTGAAAGAATTATTTTCATCTACGGTGAGCGAAGAAACAGCAAAGGCAGAGGAAGACGGAAGCTTAAAAACCCAAGAAGTAACCTTGATTTTTGAAGGAAAAACGCATACCGTGACGGTATCGCCTAGTGAAACTATTTTAGAGGCTGCCTTAGAAGCGGATATCGACATCCCTTATTCATGCCAAGCAGGAATGTGCACGGCCTGCATGGGATTATGCACCAGCGGACAGGTGATCATGGATGAAGAGGATGGGCTCACCGATAATGAAATTAAAAAAGGATATATTTTGACCTGCGTGGCTCATCCGATGAGTGAAGGGGTAGTCATTAATTTAGATTAACAATAAAAAATGCACATGATAAAACGTACGGTCACACCGCAAATAATCCATCGAACTTTACTGCCCCAAGACTTTTCTTTAAGCACTTGGGAAGGTGTTTTGCCTTACTTTGAAAAATTAAGTGCTCAAGAGATAAATGATTTACACTCCCTCGAGGATTTTTGCAAGAACCGATCTGAGCTTGAAAGCTATTTATCAGAAAATTTTGCTTGGCGTTACATCAAAATGTCTTGCGATAATCAAAACGAAAATTTACAACAAAGCTATCAGCAATTTGTCAATGAAATCATGCCCAATGCATCTGTCTTCGATGATGCTTGGAATAAAAAAGTGATTGATTCTGGATTATCAGACCAAGTAAACACAAAGGGCTTTTCGATTATGTTGAGAAGCCTAAAAAAATCCATTGAAATTTTTAGAGAAGAAAACATACCCCTGTTTACTGAATTGCAAAACTTAGAGTCTCAATATGGTGCATTAACCGGAGCGCTGATGGTGGAAATTGACGGAGAGGAAAAGACGCTCCAACAAGCCAGCGCCTATTTGGAGTCGACCGATCGAGAGGTAAGAGAATCCGTTTATCGGAAAGTCGCAGCCCAAAGACTCAGCATCAAAAATGAATTAAATACACTTTACAGTGAATTGATTGGCAAAAGAAATCAAGTGGCCTTGCAAGCCGGATTTGAAAACTTTAGGGATTTTTCTTTTGCTAGCTTAGGTAGATTTGACTACACCCCAGCTGATTGTTTTGAATTTCATGAGGCTGTAGAGAAAACAATCAAGCCCATATTAAATGAATTAGCCACTAAAAGAAAAAAAGCCTTAGGGCTAGACTCGCTCAGACCTTGGGATAAATCCGTGGATCCATTAGGTCGAAAGCCATTAAAACCCTTCAAAACAGGGGAAGAGTTATTGGAAAAAACGATTCGGGTATTTGACAATTTAGATCCTTTTTTAGGCGATTGCCTGAGGGAAATGGTGAAGCTAGATCGCTTTGATTTAGATTCAAGAAAAGGCAAAAACCCAGGCGGATATAATTACCCATTAGAAGAAACCGGATTTCCATTCATCTTCATGAATGCCGCGGGCCAAGTGCGCGACATGGTCACATTGTTGCACGAAGGTGGACATGCGGTTCATTCCATTTTAACCAAGGAACTTTCCTTGAATGCATTCCGAAATTTTCCATCCGAAGTAGCTGAGCTTGCCTCCATGAGCATGGAATTAATCACGATGGATGAGTGGGATATCTACTTTGAAAATCCTGAAGATGCCAAAAGAGCCAAAATAAAACACCTAGAAGATATTCTAGAAACCTTGCCTTGGGTGGCGACGATCGACGCATTCCAGCATTGGATCTATGAAAATCCGGATCATACATTAGCTCAAAGAGAAGAGAAATGGAATGAGATATTGGCCAGATTTGCGGATCAGATGACGGATTGGACCGGCTTAGAAGAAATAAAATCACATGTTTGGCAAAAGCAATTGCATCTTTATGAGGTGCCCTTTTATTACATTGAATATGCAATAGCCCAATTAGGAGCATTGGCGGTTTGGAGAAATTATTGCCAAAATCCCAAGCTTGCTTTATCGAATTATTTAGAGGCATTATCCATAGGTTACACCGAACCCATCAAAGCAATTTATGCAAAAGCGGGGATCGAATTTAACTTTAGCGAGGGCTATATCGCCGAATTAATGTCATTTTTAGCAGAGAAAATCAAAAATTTAGAGGAAAGCTAAGGCTAAGAAGCACATAGACTTTTTTAATACAAAATTTGGCCTTATTTTTGTGCCAACAATTTGTCCTAACAAGAGAATGAAATTAGAAAAACTACTTCCGATTATAGCATTAGCCTTTATGGCAACAGCTTGTGACTATCAAAAAAACAATACCATCAAGCAGAAAGATTTAAATGAAGGTGAGGTTTATGTATATGGTGTTCATCCAGATAGTGCAGCAGTTCAGTCAAAAAATAAATATGACGCTAAGCCGGAATTAGAGCTAAAAGCAAATGCGCTTCGCGAGAAAATGTTTAGTGGAAAAAGTATCAATCAAGGAAATTAATCTTTCCCTCATAAATATTTTAAAGCCGGTTTATCCGGCTTTTTTAATGCCCAAACCACTCGCGAAGAAAAGTGAGTTGGTAAATCGCCCCGGTATATAACAAGGCCCACAAGAGCGAAGATATGGCCATAAAAAAGAGTACACGCGGCAAAGACACCTTAAAAGACAAGGCCAATAAACTCCCTCCAATCGGCGTAAAAATCAGTGGCGTAAGCGCGGCAATCCCTTTTATTCCAAATTTTTGCCAAATCTGAACAGCATAACGCACTCGCTTTGAAAATAAAATAGCTTTCTTCTTTCTGAATCGACCGATAAAATCGATGATTAATTTACCCATACTTAAGGTCAATGAAATCGTCATCATCGCACCCAGCCAAGTAAAAATAACGGTTTCATACCAGGTCAATCCTAGACCAAATCCGGTAATAGGACCGGCGATAAATTTTAAACCTGTGGCAATCATCACTCCGGAATAGGCTCCCCAAGACATATTTACTTTGATTTATAGGCGTCAATTCCTTTTTTAAGAAACGAAATAAAATGATTAATATCAGCGTCAAAAGCGACTGGCGGAACCATGGGTGCGCCATCCTTTCTCGGATCTAAAAGTACGTAGTGAGGTTGGGCATTGGAATTAAATCGAGCGATTTGAAAATCTAAATTTTGATCACCCAATGTCTTTTTTTCTTGGCCATCAGCTTTAGAGATATACCACTTATTTTCAGGGAGCTCCGTTTTATCGTCACAATATAAAGCGACGACAACATAATCGTTCTTAAGAATGGACAAAACCGCGGGGTCAGACCACACATATTCCTCCATTTTTCTGCAGTTGACACATCCATGTCCCGTAAAGTCGATAAAAAGGGGCTTGCCCACTTGCTGAGCATAGACCTTCGCCTCCTCAAAATCAAAAAAACCATTAAGTCCTAAAGGCAATTTTAAAAATTCGCTGTATTTAACGGATGATGAGGAACGCGACGAATTACTATTTTCTTCACTTAATGGTGTGGATCCCTTAAAATCCTGACTTGACATGGGAGGCAACCAACCCGACAAACCCTTTAATGGAGCACCAAACATGCCTGGGGTTAAATAAATTACGAAGGCAAGAAAAGTGGTGGCAAAAAGCGCACGGGGAACAGATAATTTCCCTGAAGGTCCATCATGAGGCAAGGAAATTTTACCAAATAAATACAAGGTTAAAGCAGTAAAGATGGCAATCCAAATGGCTAAAAATATTTCACGATCCAACAAATGCCAATGATACACCTGGTCTGCCACACTTAAAAACTTGAAAGCTAAGGCAATTTCTAAAAAGCCCAACACCACTTTTACTTCGTTCATCCAATTGCCCGACTTAGGCATTTTTTGCATAAACCCAGGGAAAATGGCAAACATCGTAAATGGAATGGCAAAGGCCAATGAAAATCCTAACATCCCTATGATGGGCTTCAAAAATACTCCCTGAGACGAGGCAATCAAGATAGATCCTGCTAATGGTCCCGTACAAGAAAATGAGACTAAAACCAGCGTAAATGCCATAAAGAACACACCTAATAATCCGCCTTTATCAGACTTCGCGTCGACTTTATTGACCAAACCAGAAGGCAACACAATTTCGAATGCCCCCAAAAAGGAAATACCAAAAAAGATAAAAATGGCAAAGAATAACAGGTTAGGAATCCAATGTGTACTTAAAAAATTAGCAAAACTTGCGCCGGCAAAAAACGCTAAAATGGTGCCAAAAAACACATAGATTAACACAATGAAGAAGCCATATAGAAAAGCCAACTTTTTCCCACCCTGTTGTTTTGTAAAAAAACTAACCGTCATGG
>JABMMK010000199.1 GCA_013205605.1 Cytophagales bacterium
ATTCATTACCCACAAATTCAGATGCAAGCTGGCGTCACCGGCATTAATACGATCCGTATTTATAACCCGATTAAAAATTCCTATGCCCATGATCCGGATGGAGTTTTCATTAAAAAATGGGTTCCCGAATTAGCGCGTATTCCGGCTACTTTGATCCACGAACCTTGGAAACTAAGCGACATGGAACAAATTTTATACGAGGTAAAAATAGGGGTAGATTATCCCGAGCCGATCGTCGATTTGAGTCTAACGCGTAAGAGTGCGTCTGACCTCGTTTGGGCCATGCGAAAAACCAAAGCCGCCCGAAAAGAAGGCAGCCGTATCTTGCAAAAACACGTAAATAATCCAGACCAATGAGGGCCTTTCTGATTTTTCCACATCAATTGTTTGAGGAGGTATTTTCGTTAGAGGGCGATTATACATTTTACTTGGTCGAGTCGCACTTGTTCTTCAAGCAGTACGCATTTCATAAACAAAAAATACTTTTTCACCGAGCAAGTATGCAGGCCTTTGCGGTTCGCCTCCGTGCCCATGGTAAAACGGTCGAATACATAGACGCCAAGGATCCGCGCGCTTCGGAGCTCATGCTGATTCCCTCTATATCGGCTTCGGAGATAAACCTTTTTGACCCCAACGATTACCTATTGGAAAGACGTCTTCGCCGGTCGGCGCAAAGTCCCCTCGTCATTTTACCTAGTCCCAATTTCCTGAATACAGACACGGAATTGTTAGGAAATCGGAAACCCTATTTCCAAACCGCTTTTTATACGCAGCAACGAAAAGACCGTAGCTTGTTGCTCGACGAGGAGGGTAAGCCCTTGGGAGGCCAATGGACATTTGACGCAGAAAACCGAAAAAAAATACCCAAAAACACCTTCATTCCAGCCCCCTTTCCGGAGGCAAAACCCAATAGCTATATCCTGGAAGCCATTGACTATGTAGACCGTCATTTTCCTCATAACCCAGGCTCCAGCGAAATGCCCTATTCGGGAGCCTATTATCCGACAACGCATGCGGAGGCCCAAGCAGCTTTGGATCAATTCATACAGGAGCGCATGCCGCTTTTTGGCGATTATGAAGATGCCATCAAAGCACAGGAGAAGACCTTATTTCATAGTATTTTAAGTCCGCTGATGAATGTGGGATTATTGAATCCCGCCCAAGTAGTCGAACGAGTAGCCACGTCAAAAGCACCTTTAAACAGCATAGAAGGCTTTATCCGCCAGGTGGTCGGTTGGCGTGAATTTACCCAATTGCTCTACCGAAAGATTGGAAGCCAGCAGCGCAGCACCAATTACTGGCAATTTACCAACGAAATGCCCGAAGCATTTTATACCGGAACTACGGGGGTAGAACCCATCGATCAAACGATTCGGAAGTTGTTAAAAACAGGGTATAATCACCACATCGAAAGGCTCATGGTGCTAGGGAATTTTATGTTGTTGTGTGAAATCAAACCTGATGCGGTGTATCGATGGTTTATGGAAATGTACATAGACGCATACGATTGGGTGATGGTTCCCAACATCTATGGCATGTCGCAATTCAGCGATGGGGGTTTGATGACCACTAAACCTTATATCTGCGGCTCGAATTACATCCTGAAAATGAGCGATTATCCGAAGGGGGATTGGCAGGAAATTTGGGATGGATTATTCTGGCGATTCTTGGATAAGCAGCGGGAAACCTTTCGCAAAAATCCTCGTTGGGCCATGCTCATCAGCACCTGGGACAAAATGCCGGAAGAGAAGAAATCGGCGCATGTAAATCGGGCCAATGAATTTCTGCTTCAACTGCACAGCTAATTTATTCCAATTAAAAAACGAGTCCACAAGATCCGGCGCTAGACAAAAATATACTTCCCGAATCTCTTGAAAAAATGGTTTCTGATCCAAAACAAATCCTTAATTTGGAGGATGAACTCTAAAGCCTATTATTTTGCTGACGACGGGATTATTCCCAATAATGCATTGCCTGTCATACTTTATCCCAATGTCATTGATTTAGCCGATTGTTCTGATTGGCTTGAAAACACTTTTATAAAAAATAACTGGTTAAATAATTGGCGCGATATCGTTTTGCCTTACGACCATTTTCATAGTAATACACATGAAGTATTGGGATTAGGCTGGGGTAGCGTTTCTCTAAAAATAGGTGGGGCCAACGGCCAAGTTTTTCATCTAAGCGCTGGGGATGTCATTATTATTCCGGCAGGTGTGGGGCACTATTCCGTTTCGGAACATAGCAATTACCAGATGGTGGGGGGATACCCCAATGGACTTGACTGGGATTTAAAAACAGGTTTGGAGCCGGGAGAAAGAGCGCAAATTTTACAAGCTATTTCAGAAGTAAAATTGCCAGAAAAGGATCCGATTTTCGGTCACGAGGGTTTGTTGTTTGACAAATGGAAGTGATTTATTTATGTCAAGTTGAATAAAAATTTTCATTTATTTCGAATAATTCGATTATTTCATTTAAATTCGCAAAAGATTTAAATAAGATGGAAATCGAAGAAAAATTAAGTAGGCCCACTAAAGAGGAACAGCGAATGGCAAAGGAGTCATATCTTGCCCTTTCAGCTACTTTGGAATCGCTTCATACGGCGAACCCAGAAATTGAAATTGAAGAAACGGAAGAAAAAATTAAAATTCCTTTAAAGGCTTTAAAGTTATTAGCTACAATTCTTAAAGCAACAAGTCAAGGAAAGCCTATTTCCATCGTTCCCATTGCCACAGAAATGACCACACAGGCAGCATCCGAATTATTGGGATGCTCGAGACCCCATTTAATTTCCTTACTTGAAACTGGTGAAATTCCCTTTATCAAAGTAGGAAAGCATCGACGGATTAAATACGAAGACGTGGCACAATACAAGGCTCAAATGTACTCAAAACAACGCAACCGAATTATCGAGATG
>JABMMK010000200.1 GCA_013205605.1 Cytophagales bacterium
AATTTAAACGATACTAGAAATAAACTTTATCGGTCTAATTATTTCTGAGGATTTACAGCATCCAAGTGCCCGATCAACTAAACTTTGTATTTTTAATGCATTCATGTAGTAAAAAATTGAGGTGAAACATGACCAATCTTTTGGCGGATTAAATTGAAAAATTATTAAGCTGAACTCGAAAAGAAATAATAAACAAACTGCAAGAGATTAATTAAAATCGTTTAAAAACATTTAATCAAGATAAAAAGAGGGTTGAATGTTGGCAGAATCGGTAATAATGAATCAAAAAACAAGCTAGTTCTGCCTCTTTCCTACCCAGTACAACAAAGAGCCGATGCCTACAAAAATAGCCGTCAACCAAACCGATTGGAAACTTACTTGAAGCATGAGCCATAGACAAGCTCCAATCCCCAAAACAGGAATTGTATAGCCCCCTTTCAAGATAAATCGCCCTTCCCCACGAAACTGAGATCTGAGTTTGGGTATAGCCGCACAACTCATGCCATACAAAAATAAACGGGACAGCACAGTCATCGCTGCCAACACCGTAAACGAACCAAAGACAGCCAATAAAAAGGCAGCAAGTCCAAAAAATGCAACCGAATTGGCTGGGGTTAAATACCGGCTGTGAACCTCTCCAAACCAGCTTGGTAGCGATTTTTCTAAAGATAGGGCATAGGTCACCCGAGTAGCGGAAAACATAGAACTCAGCAAGTTGGCTAGTACCGAAGCGGCAACCCCTACCATCAATACTATAGCACCAACAGGCCCAAAAAGACTCGCTGAAACATCCAATAAAGGGGTTTTAGAATTTACAAGATTGGGCACGGCAGCCTGAGATACAAGTTGGATGACCATGTACAAGACAGCTACTACAGCCAATCCCAGCAACAATCCCAAGGGTATGTCCCGCTCTGGGCGCTTTGCTTCGCCAGCAGGAATTGCCACTCCCTCAAATCCTATAAAGGCATAGATTAAAAGCAAGGTAGCAGCTCCCAAATTCTCGGAGGGAGGGATAGGACTAACAAAACTGGGAATCACCGCTGATCCTAAAATTATAAAACCTCCGAGCGGAAGGAGAATAAGAACCGCAAACTTGATAACTGTAAATAGCGTCATTGAGCGTATCGATTGGATCGACCCTAGCACATTGATTACACTTAGTCCCAAACAAATCACTGCTAAAGAAATAATCCTTCCAGTACCCGTGCTTGCCCCTGAAATAAAATAAGCTATGGAATCGGTAAGTAGTACCGTGTTGGCAGAAAAAGAAATCAACCGAGCCACGTAATACAACCAGCCCCCTTGGAATCCTACGAAAGGACCAAATGCCAAGGTCCCATAACGGATCGGACCACCCGTACCTCGGAAATAGCTCCCTAGTTCGGCAAAGCACAAAATAATGGGTAAGATCAAAAGCGCACAAAATGCATAGACCAGCACACTATACTCCCCAGCTAAAGTTGCCGCTCCACCGGGTAAGCCAAAAATTCCTGCGCCAATTAAGCCGTTGACTACCAGCATCCAGATGCCCCAAAGCCCAAGATTCCTAGGGAGCTTTTCTTCACCGCCAGATGTAGCAGGTGGGGCTGGGGTCACTGAAACTGGTTTTTAAGTTTTTTCATAATTTTATGTTCTTTTACATTTTAAGAAAAAAGTCCAAGTGTACGTCGTCAAACTAATTGGACTTTCCCTTAAGGAGTGATTAATTTTGAATCGAATTTAGCATTAATTTCATTTTAAATAAAACAAATCTCAACTGATTTAATGGTACCATGCAGCAAACAAGATAGTACAATGAACTGATTTTAACCTTCTCAAATCATATCGAGTATACAACGAAATTGAGATACAATAATCCTGTAAGGTGTTGATCCGATTGGAATTTGATTGTAGCCGTATCGACTCGGCCTTTGGGTACACCCAAATCCATCTCAACAGGTTGGATTCTTTTATTTTACGGGAGCGGCAGCAAAACAGGTAGCACGAGAGGGGTTTTCAATAGAAATGTGGGTTTGTTTAAATTTAAACAATTTCTAATTCTCTTATAAATTTCTTAAATTTCAAATCTTTTTTTACCACAAAAATCACACCATGGAAGTACATCACCCTCACCACCCAACGCATAAAAAGAAATGGTCTGAATACATTATTGAATTTTTGATGTTATTTGCTGCTGTAACTCTTGGATTTTTTGCCGAAAATATACGTGAGCATCAAATAGTTTTACATCAAACAGAAAGTGTTATTGCACAGTTATATCATGAATTGCAAAAAGACACGGCTAATCTGCATAAAATCGGTTTAGTCCACAAAAAGCAAGATACTGCCACTATCGTATTAGAAAACTATATTTTAAATACAGATCTAGAAGCCAATAAAGTCAACTTTTTTTTATTTACATAATAATTTATGTCTTAGAGAGGGCATGTTTGAAACAAATTGTATTGCACTAGATCAATTAAAGTTTGGCGGTATTTTAAAAAATGTAAAAGACAACAAATTACGCGATTGTATTGAAAAATATAATTTGAGTCTCTTGCGAATTAAAGACCGCTCAGAAAGACAAGAAGACTTTATGAACCGCTATATTGATGATATTCGTATTGCTCCTTTTGATTATTATTTTCGAACAGCTAGGGGTAGTTCAGATTCCTTTATTAACGTTAAAGGCGACATTAAGAGTTCGGCATTAATAACGTATCGAAACAAAACTTGGGACTTTGTCATGAACAAAACTTTTATTCCCGATAAATTTACTTTAAAAGTTTTTGATAAATCTATCTATTTAAACAGGATGTTACAGCTCAATGGTATTAGAATGTACAAATATATGTTCGAAGAAAATGATGTTTATAAAGCCGGCATTGAACTTTTACAAAATATAAAGCGTGTCTATCCTGATATCAATGAGGCGCATTAAAACTCTTTCTCAGCAATTTCATTAGATAAAAAGCCTTATTTTTCTATTCTTTTTTCCAAGATTGTAGCTACATGAAAATCAAGGTATACGTTAAATCGTTGATACTTTGTTGTTTTTGCGTAAGGTTTGCTTGAGGTTTTTGTCATTTTTTACCGAAAACACGAACCTTTAATGCTGATATTTCCATCACAACTTTTTCAGAGAAGAGGCAACCATACAC
>JABMMK010000201.1 GCA_013205605.1 Cytophagales bacterium
CCACGTCTACTAAATCTTCCTCTTTTAAACGATAAAATTCTTGATGAATATCAAAAGGCTCATCGCTTTCCACCTTCCAGTAATTCCCATCTTCTTGCATCTCATACGAATTAACCGTGTCACGCAAATTCCAATTTAAAATGGTTATGGCCAAGTTTTTTGCCCTCGAATTAACCAACTCAAATAAAGATTCGATGCGTCGATCAAAACTTCGCACCATCACATCTGCGGAACCACCATAAACTTTTGGATCTCCATCATTGTGAAAATAGAAAATCCTCGTGTGCTCCAAATAATTACCCACAATGGATTTGATGTAAATATTTTCCGATAAACCAGGTCTTTGTGGCCTTAAACAACAAATTCCTCGAACAATTAACAAGATGGGAACTCCAGCTTTGGATGCTTTATAAAGTGCTTCCATGGTGAGCGTGTCTTGCAATGAGTTGATTTTCCAACAAATTCCTGCGGGCAATCCCGCTTTATGATTTTCGACCTCATGTTCGATCATCTCAATCAATCGGTTTCGCATATCACGAGGAGCCGTAATTAAATGTTCGTAATGCGTGGGCATGGAATGTCCCGTGATTACATTGAAGAACTCGGCGATATCCTGCGTAATTCGAATGTCAGTCGTTAACAAGCCTAAATCAGTATACAATTTAGCCGTATCTTCATTGTAATTACCAGAAGATAAATGTGCATAACTCATCACATGCGTACCTTCATTCCGAATCACTTGCAATAATTTGGTATGTGTCTTTAAACCAGGTATGCCATAAATCACAAAGCAACCTGCTTTTTGAAGCCTAGTAGCCTCACGAATATTATTCTCCTCGTCAAAACGCGCCTTCACCTCAAAAAGAACCGACACGTGTTTACCCTGTTCCGCAGCACGCAATAAGGCACTTGCAATTCTTGAATTCTTAGAAATACGGTATAAGGTAATTTTAATAGCCAACACATGGGGATCATCTGCCGCTTGCTCTAATAGTTGTATGACCGGCTCAAAATTATTATAGGGATGATGCAAGAGGATATCCCCACGCTTCATCGTCTCAAAAATATCGCTAATCTGAATAGATTTTAAACCTAATGGGGGTACAACAGGGGGGTTAACAGCCACCTGCCCCTTAAATTCTGAATGTTTTAATATCTGCCAAAAAGAAGTGAAATCTAAAATAGCTGTCTTAACAAAGATATCAGACTTTTCTAATGACCAGCGTTTCAACATTTCTCCAAGCAAAAATTCTGAATGCTCCTGTTCCACCTCTACGCGGGTAACCCGACCTAATCGACGGTCTTTTATTTTCTTTTTTATCTCGTCTACAAAATCCGTTTCCGTATCCTCATGCTCCACTAAATCAAAATCCCCATTTCGAGTAATCCTAAAAAGGGTTGTGGATTCTATTTCTACATTGCGATAAAGGACTTGTAATTGTTGGCGTATCAATTCTTCAATCGGCAAAAAGACAATTTTATCCTCCCGCTCAATCACATAAAATCGAGCTAAATTCAGTGGGATTTGAACAAACGATATTTTACGATCGCGCTCAGATTTCCCCTTACTAACCTTTCTTTCAGGCCCACCGATCGTCACAACCCCAAAAATCAAGGTCTTGGCTAATAAGCTTGGAAATGTATGTGTGTGGTCAAAAACCATAGGGGTCAGCATCGGATATATCGTCCTATTAAAATAGGTTTCCACCTCCGACTGTTCCACCGTTGTTAAATCCGCAAAAGAGGCTAATAGCAATCCATTTTCAGGAAATAATGGAAGAATCTCATCGACAAATAAGCGATGTTTTTCCTGACTAAATTCCTGAGCTGATGAAATAAGCATTTGCTTAAATGGCACTTCACGTAAGCCTGAATAATCCGTTCTTTCCTTCCCAAAATCAATGTAATTATACAATGAACCCATTCGGATCGTAAAAAACTCGTCTAAATTAGACGCCGTAATGGCTAAAAATTTCAATCGATCAAAAAGTGACTTACTCGTATCACGTGCCTGATCTAACACACGTTCATCAAACTTAAGCCAAGAAAGATCACGTGATATAAACTTCGCCTTTAATTGAATTTCATGCGATTTCTGCATGGACTTATCCGATTTCCAAGTAGGATCCTTGGCAGCCAATAAATTGATTTTCCAATTTTTAGGCCTCAAGAAAGACAAAAGATTCCCAGGTTGAGAATCTTTGTCATTCGAATTTGAATCTGTATATTGATCTGTTTGTACCATTTTTTCTATTTGGTTGACGCTTGATTTTTAATCGCCTCATAGTCAGAACCTAATCTGCCTACTTCGGTCATCAAAAACTTTTGAAGTTCCAAATTAAATATTTGCTTATCGTCCGGGGTTAAGGAATCATAAAGATTTTTCAGCTCTACATTGATCAAAGCCCGATCTTGATCAGACTCCGCATGAATACTCCTTAAATGAAAAGATTTAAAATCAAAAATCATTCCCTAAACGTCTACTTTTGCGTATTTAGCATTTTTCTCAATAAAATCTCTACGCGGAGCCACTTCGTCACCCATCAACATAGAAAACAATAAATCAGCTTCAATCGCAGATTCTACATTGACTTGCTTCAATGTTCTCGATTCTGGATTCATGGTTGTTTCCCATAATTGCTCCGCATTCATCTCTCCTAAACCTTTATAGCGCTGAACACCCACATTATCCTCTTTTCCTCCTCCAGCTAGCTCTTGTATCGCCTGTTCTTTTTGCAATTCTGTCCAAACATAACGAATATTTTGACCTTTTTTAATTTGATATAATGGCGGTTGGGCTATGTAAATACATCCTCTATCCACTAATTCGCGCATATATCTAAAGAAGAAAGTCAAGATTAATGTACGGATGTGACTTCCGTCAATATCAGCATCGGTCATGATGATCACCTTATGATATCTCAACTTATCCATATTTAAGGCCCGCTCATCTCCATCTTTTCCAAATGAAACTCCCAGCGCCGTAATCATATTCTTAATCTCCTCATTCTCATAAATGCGGTATTCCTGCGCTTTCTCCACATTTAAAATCTTTCCTCTCAAAGGCAAAATAGCCTGAAAAGCACGATTCCTACCCTGCTTAGCCGTTCCACCAGCCGAATCTCCCTCGACTAAATAAATCTCGCAAGTCTCTGGATCCGAGTCCGAGCAATCGGCCAATTTACCTGGCAATGAATTAGAACCCAAAATGGTTTTTCTTTGAACCATTTCCCTCGCTTTTCTAGCCGCGTGACGCGCCTGAGCGGCCAATATCACCTTCGCAACAATTTGACGAGCCTCTCTTGGATGTTCCTCTAACCAGGATTCTAACATGTCCGACATCGCCGATGAAACAGCGCCGGAAACTTCTCCATTACCCAATTTCGTTTTGGTTTGACCCTCAAACTGAGGCTCAGCTACCTTAACCGAAATAACTGCGGTCAATCCTTCACGGAAGTCATCCCCCGCAATATCTATTTTTAATTTCTCTAAAGCGCCCGACTTATCCGCGTAATTTTTCAAAGTCCTCGTTAATGCACCCCTAAATCCAGCCACGTGTGTTCCACCCTCAATCGTATTGATGTTATTCACATAAGAAACCACATTTTCTGAGTAGGACGTATTATACATCATGGCCACCTGAACAGGTACTCCATTCTTGTCTCCCTCCATGTAAATAGGCTCTGATAACAATGGCTCACGCGTAGAATCCAAATACAATACGAATTCACGCAAACCACCCTCTGAGAAAAATTCATCCGTCTTAGCCACGCCATCTTCATCCAATTCCCGCAAATCTGTCAACTTAATAAGTATGCCCGCATTCAAAAACGAAAGCTCACGTAAACGACCCGCTACTGTCTCATACTTATATTCTGTGATCGTAAAAATTGTATCATCCGGCTTAAATAAAACAGATGTTCCTGTTCGATCGGTCACCCCTACTTCCTTTACAGGATATTGAGGAACCCCTATTTTGTATTCTTGTTGGTATATTTTGCCATCCCGACTATAAACCGTCACCTTCAAATCCGTCGACAAAGCATTCACGCAGGATACACCCACCCCATGCAAACCACCAGAAACCTTATACGTATCCTTGTCAAACTTACCCCCCGCATGCAAAACCGTCATAACCACCTCTAAAGCAGAACGCTTTTCCTTCGTGTGCATGCCCGTAGGAATACCCCGACCGTTATCCTCCACCAATATCGAGTTATCCGTATTAATCGTTACTTTAATCGTATCACAATGACCAGCCAAAGCCTCGTCAATGGAATTATCAACCACCTCCCATATCAAATGATGAAGACCTTTAAATCCGGTATCACCAATGTACATGGATGGCCGCTTTCGAACCGCCTCTAATCCCTCTAAAACTTGAATATTATCTGCACCATAATTTGCCCGATCTTCGGCTGATGAATCTTGTGCTTCTGACATAATTTATTTATAAATGGTTAAATGGACTTTGATCTCTAAAGAATCTCCATCCGTAAAAATTTTAGAATTTAATGTTTAAAAATAAAGATTTTTCCGCTGAAAAACTAATAAAATTAAACGAATAATTTTAGTGCTTAAAGTGTCGGATTCCTGTCATCACCATAGCCATATTGTTTGCATCACAATAATCAATCGAATCCTGATCTTTGATCGATCCGCCAGGCTGAGTGACCGCAACCACACCCGCATTTCCAGCAATTTCCACACAATCTGGAAAAGGGAAAAACGCATCTGAAGCCATCACCGAACCTTTTAAATCAAAACCAAACTCCTTAGCCTTATCAATCGCTTGCTTTAAAGCGTCCACCCGAGAAGTTTGACCCACCCCTGAAGCTAACAATTGACCATCGTTGGCCAAAATAATCGTATTCGATTTGGTATGTTTACAGATCTTCAGCGCAAAGGCTAATGCGCGCTTTTGCTCATCCGTTGGCACAACTTTAGTCACCGACTTGAAATCACTTACCCCCTCCATCACTAAATCCTTGTCTTGCTCTAAAACACCATTCAATAATGTTTTAAACATTTTTTTAGGGAATTCCACTTGATTTCGCTTCAACAAAATTCTGTTTTTCTTGGTTTGCAAAATAGCTAAAGCCTCAGCCGTAAAAGACGGGGCAATTAATATTTCACAAAATAATGGATTAATGGATTCGGCAGCCGATTGGTCTACTTCGCGATTCGTAGCCAAAACACCTCCAAATGCGGAAATTGGATCGCAAGACAAAGCCTTATCATATGCCTCCCTAACTGTTTTGCCCGTCGCCACTCCACAAGCATTCATATGTTTAATAATCACAAAAGCCGTTTCCTCAAATTCATCCAATAAGGATAAACAAGCATCTACGTCCACTAAATTATTATAGGACAATTCCTTGCCATGTAATTTGTCAAACAACGTATTTAAATCACCATAGAAGGTACCTTGTTGGTGCGGATTCTCCCCATACCTCAACGAGCTAGATGCTAGGCTCGTGTAGTTAGCTAAATCTGCCAACTCACCCGCAAAATATCGCTGAATAGCGCCATCATAATGCGAAGACACATAAAATGCCGTTTGCGCAAAATTCCGTCGCTGCTCTAAGGTCGTCGCCACTCCATTCGTCTTTAAAATCGACTCCACTTCCCCATACTGCTCACGTGAACTCACAATCAAGACATCGTTGAAGTTTTTGGCAGCACCCCGAATCAATGAAATACCACCGATGTCGATTTTTTCAATAATATCTTCATCAGACGCACCCGAGGCAACCGTCTCCTCAAAGGGATATAAATCCACCATCACTAAATCCAAGGCTGGTATTTCAAATTGCTTGGCCACCTCCACATCAGCAGGCAAATCCCGCCGATATAAAATCCCACCAAAAACTTTTGGATGTAATGTTTTTACGCGCCCTCCAAAAATGGAAGGATAGCCCGTTAAGTCTTCTACCGCAATTACAGGAATGCCTAATGCTTCAATAAAAGATTGAGTACCTCCCGTTGAATAAAGCGTGACGCCTTGTTGGTGAAGTAATCGAATGATAGGTTCTAAACCATCTTTATAATAAACAGATATGAGGGCAGATTGTATTTTTTTAAAGGACATTGGAATTGTAAAAATGAAATATAAATTTACAAAAAATGTCTTAAAAAAGGTAGCTTTCCTCCATTTTTAAATGAGAAAAGCTACCGATGGAAGCCAAAACGCTTATTTCTTTTGCTTATAATTCTGCAACCTTAATAAAGCCTCCAAATAATAATAATCCGCATAAATTAAGGGAACGTCTATCTCAGAATTTAAGCCCTTAGCCCCTACACAATGTTTGATCAAGAAGTTGTTATTTTCTCCTAAGGCGGCCCGATAAACTGGACTAGATAAAGATTCCATCATCGTTACCGCATCATTGTAATATCTTTTTCCTTTGGCGCCTGAATATTTACTTAATTCCAATAAAGCTGAAGCCGTAATGGCACCCGCTGAGGCATCTCTTTCTTCATTCGGAATATTGGGCGCAAAAAAGTCCCAATACGGAATTTTATCTTTCGGTAAATTCGGATGATTCAAATAGTAATCGGTAATTTTTTGAGCAAAATCAAGGTATTTTTTATCCTTCGTTTCACGATACATCGCCACATATCCGTAAATCGCCCAAGCATGTCCACGCGTCCAAGTACTTTCATCCTGATATCCCTGATGTTGTTTTTTAGCTAAAACTTTACCCTCAGGATCATAACAAATCACATGATAACTTGAATAATCGGGTCTAAAATGATTCTTGATCGTATTATCTGCATGCGTGATGGCGATGTCATGAAAACGCTGGTCTCCCGTCTCTCGAGATGCCCAAAATAGCAACTCCAAATTCATCATATTATCAATGATCACCGGATATTTATACCCTCCCTTAAAAGTATTCCATGATTTAATTAAGCCAATCTTGGGATCAAATCGAGTAGCTAATGATTTAGCCGACTGAATCAAAACTTTTTTATAAGCTGGATCTTTCGTTAAACGCAAACCATTTCCAAAAGAATCAAACATCATAAAACCTAAATCATGCGTTCCTGTATTGTATTGTTCTTTCCTAACCGCTTCAGTCCACAAACGAGCCGCCTTTGACCATTTTGGATCTTTTGTTTTTTCGAATAAATACCAAAGTCCGCCTGGGAAAAATCCCGAGCACCACCAACTAGATGGCAAGTTTCGATAAGTCCCATCAGGTTTAGCTGAATGTATCGTTACCGAAGTATCTGGATGATCTGCCAACATCCGAAGGTATTGTTGGCCCGCTAAATCAAATTGTTTATTGATATCTATTTTTTGAGCAAAAGCCCCAGACGTCATCAGCGTAAAAATGAATAAGAATTTTTTCATTGTAAATTGGTTTTGTTTTTAATTTGAATTTTTATCGATTAACGGTCAATCCTATATGTGGGCATTCAAAAAAATAATTGCCAACGAAAATAACAAAAAATATATCCGAATTCAAAATACAGGCTTGGCCTAAAACGGCCTTCATTGAAATTCCAATGGCTCTCTAAATAGGATAAGGTTATCGTCCCATCCAACCCCCATCGACCGTCAAAATAGTTCCATGAACATAGTTGGACGCCTCGGAGGCAAGAAACACAATAGGCCCTTTGAAATCTTTCGCATCACCCCAACGACCCGCCGGAATTCTCCCTAAAATCGAAGTACTTCGTTCTTTATCTTCTCGTAATGCCGTGGTATTGTCCGTTGAGATATATCCAGGCGCAATAGCATTTACATTAATCCCTTTTCCAGCCCATTCATTGGCCAAGGCCATGGTTAATCTCGCAATTCCTCCTTTGCTTGCTGCGTAACTTGGCACATTAATGCCCCCTTGAAAACTTAATAAGGAAGCCGTAAAAATAATTTTGCCAGAACCGGCTTTTAACATCGTTCGGCCGATTTCCCTACTCAATATAAATTGGGAAGATAAATTTACTTCCAACACCTCATCCCAATATTCATCTGAATGCTCTGCCGCAGGATCGCGTAAAATAGTTCCTGCATTGTTAACCAAAATGTCCACCTTGGGATAATCTCGTAGGACTGCTTTGATGAAATCATACAAAGACTCACGATCTGAAAAGTCGGCCTGATAGGCTTTGAAATTTCTCCCTAATGCTTTCACAGCTTTTTCAATGGCAGAACCTGCTAATTCCAAAGAAGCTGAAACTCCAATAATATCCGCTCCCGCCTCCGCTAGGCCAATGGCCATTTCCATGCCAATTCCACGTTTACAGCCCGTTACAATAGCTACCTTACCCTTTAAATCAAATAAATTCTGCATCGTTCTGTGTTTATTTACAAAGTATTTAAAATATGTTTTTTACTCATTTTTTTTAACAATATTAGTCGGGTGAATTATACAAAACACTAATTTGCAAAAACTAAATTTAATTAAAGATGCAAAACAAATCCATGAACCCGACCATGGCACTTAAAAATGAGCATGAGGATATACCCGGAAACCCATCCATTTCTAAAAGCAGTATCACCAAATTAAATGATCGAAGTAACGAGAAACCGCTGCGAGCGCTAAGCGAAGAGGAGTTTACTTTTTGGAAAGAAAATGGCTTTGTCATCGTAAAAAATGCCATTAGTAAAGAAGCTGCTGCATTAACAGCAAAAGCCATTTGGGATTTTGAGGAAAAAGATTTAGGCCAACCAGATACTTGGCACACGGAGCCAAGAGCTGAAATGCAAATGAAGGAACTCGTCGGATCTGGCATGGTGGAAATGTACAATCATCCTTTGTTATGGGAAAATAGGCAATCTCAGCGCGTTTACGATGCCTTTGTGGACGTTTGGGGAGTGGAAGATTTATGGGTGACCATCGATCGTTGCAACTTAAATTTTCCCGTGCAAGCCGACAAACCATTCAAAGGGTTTATTCACTGGGATTATGACCCCGAAACAAAACCGGTTAACGTGCAGGGCGTCATAGCCTTAGCGGATCAAACCGACGAAAATATGGGCGGATTTCAATGTATTCCGGAATTGTATAGAACGTACGATACCTGGAAAAAAACACAGCCTGAAGACCGAGATCGTTTCAAACCAAATACGTCAGGATTCCAATTGCATAAAGTGAAATTAGAGGCGGGGGATTTATTGATTTTCAATTCTTTGTTGGCCCACGGGATTAGACCTAACCTGACGGCCAACAAAGTCCGGGTGGCACAGTATATTTCCATGATGCCAGCGGAGCAAAATAATGAAGCATTGAAACAATGGCGTGTCAACTCATGGCAACATAAAATCGCGCCAGAAGGTTATGCCTTTCCGGGTGATCCGAGGCAATTAGAAAAATCCCAACCTGTTGCCGTACTTAGCGATTTAGGAGAAAAATTACTGGGTTTGAAGAGTCACTAATCCTTTGTCGAAAGGTGAACCGCTGAATCATTGATTTCAAATGAGTATTTTTTCAACATTTCCATCATCGCTGAACCGGCCAATAAAGTTGGCCCATAGCCATGAGCCGCAAATGGAGAAATAGGTCTGAAATAATAAAATGCGGGTTCCCAAGCTAAGCCAGTTCCCACGCAAGTTCCTTCTACTTGGCCTTCCGCATTCACACGTGAGTTGACGGCATTCCAAGCTAAAATGGCCGTGGGGGCGTAAATTTTAGGGTCGAGCCAACCATTATTTACACCATTTGCAATGACATAGGCATAAATAGCCGTGGCCGAAGTTTCTAAATACGAATCGCTTTTGTCTAATAATTGATGCCAAAATCCCGTCCCATCTTGTAAACTCATGAGCCCTTTTAAGTGATTTTTTAATTGGGCCTCCATAAATTTCCTTCCCGCATGGTTTGCAGGTAAATACATTAGCATTTCTGAGGTGGTCAACAAAGCCCAACCATTGGCCCGAGCCCAATGAAATTCTGGATGCGCCTCCGCTCCTTCCAAATAGCCATGCATAAAAACGTTCAACGACGGATTGTACATCCGCTTTTGATAAGCAGAAAACTGCTTGAACGATTCGTCAAAATACTTTTCATCCTTAGACGCAATACCCAATTGGAGCAATGCCGGTATCGCCATATATACATCGTCCAACCACATCGTATTTTTTAAGGGACGCACACGAACTAAAGTTCCATCAGGCAGTCGATGCTCTTCCTTCAAAATAAAATCAGAGGCCCTTCGTGTCACATATGACATGTCGGTTGGGAAACCCGATTTTTTAGCCCTCAAAACAGCCATGGCCATGGCTCCTATGTCATCTAATGCTTTGGGCTGAATTAATCCCTTTAATACATGTGGCTTCAAGCGGTTTGCTTCGTCGTATTTTCGAGCTGATTCAATGGTGGACGCAATCAAACCTAAACGCTTGAAAACATAATCACGGTATTTAGCCTCACCAGTTAATTGGTATAAATTCAACATACCCGAATAGGTAACACCCCATTCATAGGATATGGGCCTAAAATCTCCTTTCGCGAATACCACTTGGTCCGAATATCCGAGGTCAGGCGTCCATGGCCTACCGGAACTTTTGTCCACAAAATTTAAAGGCGTTGCTCTGTCCAAATAATCGAATACGCGATTAATCGTTTTTTGAATATCAGCTACCGCAGGTACTCCGTAAGTCGTAGGATAATCAGGCTTCAAAGCGTGTAAAGGAGCCGTGGCATCCGAAGCAGTGGTAATATTTTTCTGTGCCTGAGCCCAAAAACTTAAAAAAATAAAAACAAAAATTATTTTTTTCATACCCACCATGCATTTGCG
>JABMMK010000202.1 GCA_013205605.1 Cytophagales bacterium
AATCTCAGGTTTGCTTCCGTCCAATAATGGATTTGAGGTTAAAATTTGTTGGACATTGCTTATGTCAACTTGTTGGATCGCTACCTGGTTGTTAATCGCAGACACGGCAGCGACACCCGCCGTTTGACCTAACACCATAAATACTGGCTCCATTCGAATGGAACCATAGGCAATGTGACTAGCAGATAGGCAAACTGGCACAATTAAATTGGTACATTCAGCACGTTTGGGAACTAAGGCGCCATATCCAATCGGGTAAGGACCAAATCCACCCGACTGCACATCACCCTCGTTTTTAACCATATCCACCCCATTTACCTTGACAACAAGGCGCTGGCAATTATGTGAATCCATGGTGTAAGCTGCCATGCCAATCGGCTTCCTTGCTAAAATTTTTCCTTCACAATGTGCCTGCGTCATAACCTCCTCCCCAATCATTCGTCGGGCTTCGCGAACATACATTTGAGGAGACCAATTTCCATGATTAACATATTCATCTTTGGGGTAACCATAGGTCAACATCTCCTTTCTTAAATGAATAGGGACCCTTGGGTCATGCCCCAAAAAATACAGAAACGATTGATTATATAGTTGATGCTTCAAAAAAATCTGCCTCCGCTTTTCTGGCGAAGCCTCCGCAAAATCATCACTCTCGCCAATCATATCAGTAGAAAAAGGACCGGAATTATTAATGTCCGTTTTCCGATGGGGCATCGGCTGTAAATGCATTAATAACCAATTTAATTCATGCGGCTTTTTCACTTCGATGTACCTTAATAAAAGCTCAAATTGAGTTGAATCATACCCCAAAGGTCTTGTAATGACAATTTGATTTTCAATACTATCCGTCAAACAAATTCGAAAATTATACGCCTGTGTATGCGAATCGCCTGAACCTTTAGCGGCTAAAGGCTGAGGGCTAATTCCCCAAAGCAAGCCACTCGATGGATTTCCTTTCACTCGATAGGGGTCCACAAAATCAGGAAATTGATGTTTATCTAACAACTGAACCCCGTTCCAAGTCTCTCCGTAAGTTTGGTTAGATTCCCGACCAACGGTATAACTAACGCCTGCCATCGCCATCAAATCGCCTTCGTACGTACAATCGATGAATTGTTTTCCTCGAACTATTTTGATGCCTGAGGGAGTTTGGATTTCCAGTTGGCGAATAACTGTCCCACTTTTGACTACTTTTTTCAAAACAGATTGGTACCACACATTCAATTTAACCGCTTTGATATAATCTTCAAAAATGGAGCGAGCGACACTAGGCTCAAAAGTCCATTTTTCAAAAGACCCATATCTTTTACCAATTCGGCGATAATAATCCCTAGCCAAACCTGTTACGGCAAATTTATTTCCAATATCAGTAAAGCCCAATCCCCCAGAAGTTAGCCCACCTAGGTGATTTGAGGATTCAATGACTAGTGTTTTTTTGCCTAATTTTTGAGCCGAATAACCCGCAATCACCCCAGCAGATGTTGCTCCATAAATAACCACATCATAGTCGACGATGGGCGTCGATTGAGCAAAAAGAGAAGAAAAAGAAGTAAGAACAATGAGCAAGCCCAAAAGTCCTTTTTTGCTTTCTGAGATTGCGTGTTTCACAGCGCGGGCCGTTAATGCCATAAAGGTTAAAGAAGGATTTTGATTGCCGACGGTCGTCATACAGGCGCCATCCGTAACAAAAACATTTTTACATGCGTGCATTTGATTGTATTTATTTAACATGGAAGTTTGGGGATCCTTGCCCATTCTGACTCCCCCCATTTCATGAATATCTAAGCCCGGATTTTGATGTGTATCCCAAGTTGAAATGTTTTTCCCTCCTGAAATATCCAAAATCTCTCTGGCTTGTTGGTGAAAATCTGTAAACATTTTAACATCATTTTCCGTGTATCCCACCGAGGTAACTAATTGGGGTATCCCCCATGCGTCTTTTTTCAGGGGGTCCAATTTCACATGGTTTTCAAATATCGGTACGGTCTCCCCTTGCATCATCATAAAAATATGCCAAGGTCCTGGCTTCGTAACTTTTTCTTTATAATCTTCCCCAAAACTTAATCCCGATTGATCCCGATTCCAGCCGCCTCTAGCCGCTGAAAACGCCACCATATAACCCCCTAAAAAGTCAGC
>JABMMK010000017.1 GCA_013205605.1 Cytophagales bacterium
ATATTGGTTTATTTTACCAACTCGATTTAGTGATATTTTTCAACCAAATATTATTTGCTTTTTATGGTATTCCGCCATATTAAATAGGTTAGAATGCAATTTTACCCTAACATTTAGTATAATTTATTATCGATATATTGATATTTTGAAATCATTTATTTAATTTGGCCTCCATTTTAAAATATTCTTTCATTAAATAAACGAATCAACATGAAAAAACTACTACTCGTATGGGTTTTAGTGATGGCTTTTCTAAGCACATCCTTAGCTCAAACAAGGCAGGTAACCGGAAAGGTCACTTCTTCTGAAGATGGTGGCGCCCTTCCTGGAGTTAGTGTCAGCCTAAAAGGTACTTCTCGAGGTACTACCACATCTTTCGATGGAACATTTAAAATTTCGGTTAGTAATTCCGAAGTGCTTGTTTTTAGCTTTGTTGGCTTTAAGCAACAATCGATTACCGTAGGAAATCAGTCGACCATCAATGTGGTTTTAGCCTCAGATGTCTCTGAACTTTCTGAAGTGGTTGTGACCGGTGCTTATGGGTCGAAGCGAAATGCAAGATCTACGTCTAATAACGCTCAGGTAGTAGACCAAAAGCAATTGAACGTGATCCGTCAGACCAACCTGAACAATGCATTAGCAGGTAAGGTTTCTGGTATCCAAGTTCGTTCTCAATCGGCAGCGGCCTTAGGTCGTTCTACGGAGGTTCGTTTACGTGGGGTATCGGGTTTTGGTTTAGGTTCTGGTGCATTGTATGTTGTCAATGGAACTATTTTACCCAATTCGGATGACATCAACTTAGATGATATTGAAAACGTTTCTGTGTTGCAAGGTGCAGCGGCAGCAGCTCAGTTCGGTTCTCAAGGAGCGAATGGTGCGATCGTTATAACATTGAAAGAAGCTACACCGAACCTACAAGGTATCGGAGTCACCTTGAATACAGGTATTTTATTTGAGTCTCCTTACATCTTGCCAAATTATCAGAATTCATACGCCGGTGGTGCTGTGGGTGATTTGATGCAGTATAAATATAAAGCGACAGATCCAGCAGAGTGGAAAGCGCTAGATGGTAAATATTACCATGACTATAGTGATGATGCTTCTTGGGGTCCTCGTATGGTAGGCCAAGAATACATTCCTTGGTATGCATGGTATGGCGGTAGCAAGTATTCGTACAAGACGGCCGCTTTAACGCCTCAGCCAAATAACGCACGTGATTTTTACCAAACAGGGGTCACTCGAAATAATAGTTTTACCATTAATTCCTCTTCAGATAAATTGAAGTTTAAACTTACTTATGGTAATCAAGCCATCGATGGTTTGCTAGCGAACACTTCGTTAAACAAGAATACCTTAAACGTGATGACTGCGTATAATTTGAACAAGCACTTCACGGTGAGCGCGGACATCAACTATGTAAATCAAATTCAAAAAGGCGAGATTGACGATGGTTATTCAAATCAATCTTCTGGAGCCTTTAACCAATGGTTCCACAGAAACTTGGATATGAACATCATGAAGGAGTTGAAGGATTTACGAACTCCAGAAGGAATTTACGCTTCATGGAACCACGCAAATCCAGATGCTTATGATGCTTCCAATAAGAAAAACTTTTATGCAGGTAACTATTGGTATAACTTTTTCTCATGGTTTGATTTAGTGAATCAAACGAATCAAAGAAATCGTTTATTCGGAAACGTAGCCTTTACGTATAAAGTGAACGACGATTTGAAATTTACAGCTACCTATAGAAAGCAACAAAATACGGGTTTGACGGATTATCGATATAGCTCACGCTTAAATGAAAGTGGTTTGCAAACGACTGGTAATTCACCAGAGGCTAAAGGATATTATTACACAGGCCAAACCTATTCAGACCGTACGAATATGGAATTGTTTGCCAACTATTCTAAAAAGATCAAAGATTTTACAATTGATGCCAACGTAGGAACTGACTTTTTCGAGTGGACTTATTCAAGCAACAGCGCGAATACCAACAATGGTTTAAGTGTTGCCGACTTGTACACAGTTTCTAACTCGGTGGATCCAGCGACAATTGGCAATGATCGTTTGTTAGAGAAATATAAAGCATTAATAGGTAGGGCTAATTTTGGGTACAAAAATTTCTTATTTGCGGATATTACGTTAAGAAATGACTGGTATTCAACTTTACCTAAAGAAGCCAATTCAGTGCTTTCTAAGTCAGCTGGACTTTCATTTGTTTTCAGTGAT
>JABMMK010000203.1 GCA_013205605.1 Cytophagales bacterium
AGACATATTTGATGGGTGATTTATCGCCAACTTTCATGGGAATTGGATTCCCTTTTTCGCCTTTTGCGTTTAGTTCTCCGGCTTTGGTATAGGGCGTATTTTGATAAACAGCTTTTGATAATATAGCCATATCAGCGGCTGAAGGCTCTTTAAAAATGGACATGGTCCCTTTCATTAATCCTCCGATGTATTCATTTCGTACGACCCGATTGTTATCCGATTTTTGATAGGTAACTGTTTGTGCTTTAACGACTGGGTTAGGTCCTTTGGGATTGGCAAAAGAAGAAAAACCTTTTCCATTGGCCACGTAAACAGTGCCATTGACAACTTTTACTTGGGTCGGGTACCAACCCACCGGAATGAATCCCAATGATTTTGATTTGCCTAAATCTTCTACTTCAAAAACGGCTAAGCAATTATTGTCGGCATTTGCGATGTATAATTTTTCCTCATCTTCGGATAGAGCGATGCCGTTTGTGGATGATCCTTCTAATGAATTTGGAAATAAGGCAGCATTTAAAACTTCGATTTCTTTTCCTTTCTCTAGGTCAATAACCGAAACAGAGTTGTCATTTGCGTTGGCGACAAAAAGAGTTTTCCCGTTTTTTGTCAAAACCATTTCGTTCGGATGATCACCTACTTGAATCGCTTTTAAGAATTTTTTTGATTGCGTGTCAAAAGGTAAAATTTGTCGTCCACCCCAAACAGAAATATAGAGCACCCCTTTTGATTTATCAAGTAAACAAGTATATCCCTCAGCAGGCAAGGCGAAAGACTCCAGGACTTTTTGTTGGCGCGTATCGACTAAATAGAGCTTATTGTTTTCCTTCGTAACGACATATAGA
The DNA here is from genome assembly GCA_013205605.1 of Cytophagales bacterium. Taxonomy (GTDB): domain Bacteria; phylum Bacteroidota; class Bacteroidia; order Cytophagales; family Spirosomataceae; genus Aquirufa. The sequence goes on from JABMMK010000203.1 coordinate 846, forward strand.
ATACCTGTTGCGTCATCTAAATCCAACCCAGCGGGCGAGATATTGTCTTTTGGGATGTTGCTAAGTGCGATTGTTCCTTTGTCGACTAGTTTATCTTCTACGATTTCAAAATGTAAAATGACATTATCATTTCCCCCGGATGCATATATCGTTTTGTTATCGGCAGCTATTTTAAGTCCGTACCATGATTTTGGAATGACCTTGCTATCGACGATTTCCCCTTTTTTCACATTGAATAATTGGAGACTCTGAACGCTCTGTCCATTGTTGGTTGCTACCATGTAGGATTTGTTGGGCGACACGACCAAGTTAAGAGGCAGATCACCTAAAGAGACTGATTTTCCGTGAGGAGAAAGCTTCCAACTGTTTGGCAAAGTGACTCTTTTGGAGGCTAATTGGCTTGCGAGAGACTTCGATTGACCCATTCCTAAAAATGGCATTAAAAGACAAACGAGTAATTTAATAGAGGTAGATAATTTCATTTTAATATGTTTAAGCTGCAAGGTAACAAAGTGAAAAAAAAGATTTGTTAACAAAGTGTAATTTCTTTACCATCCCTGTGAGAAGATTTTTAAATTAGCCTTAAAAATAAGGCAAAAACAATTTAAATTTTATTCCATGTCCATTAATTATCAGGTTAACCCTACTATTTCTGTTCAAGATTTGATTGACATTTTAAAAAAGTCCACGTTGGGATTGAGAAGGCCGTTGGCGGATTTAGAGGCGATGGAGAGCATGTTGGCACATGCGAATTATTACATCGGGGCTTATGAAAATGGCCAATTGGTAGGACTGGCGCGTGCGATGACTGATTTTGTGTATACAACCTACCTAGCGGATTTGGCGGTCGATGAAAAATATCAGCAACAGGGGATTGGAAAAGAATTAATTAAAATCTTGAAAATAAATATCCCTAGGGCTAAATTGATTTTATTAGCTGCGCCCGCAGCGGAGGCATATTATCCTAAAATTGGGATACAAAATCATCCGCATTGCTATTTTATAGACCGAATCGAGGAGATTAATTGATAACAACGAGTCGCTTGGTGGAAATTCTTCCCTCTCGACTAATGTAAGAAATAAAATAATTGGCATTAGGCCAGTTGGTCACATCGACCACCCTTTCACGTTCCACGTCGATGGTATCCGTATAAAATACAAAGCCGTTCATGTCATAGATTTTGATGCTTCCTTGTATTAATTTTGGCCAGCGTAGGGTAAATTGTTTGGTCGCAGGATTTGGCCCAATCGTGAAAACATCAGATTCTCCGTCAACCATTTGAATCGGAAATCCAGAAAATCCAAGAGCTCTCATGCCTAATTTATTTTTCAAATAAGGTCCAGGATAAGGATACTCGGTAAGGCCTACGACAAAATTTGTATGAAAGCTAGGAATGTAACTAACAATATTGCCTTCATATTGTAAGGTAAAAGTGATGGCTATTTTTTTTCCGTTAATCACTTCAATTTTTTTGATGTTTGTTGACATGGATTTAGTATTAATTTCATCCCAAAAAAATTGATCAGCGAGTGTTAATTTATGTGTTTTGTTTTTAAGGTCTACGACCATTGTGTCGTTTGGAATTATTAAATTTTGGCCATCTTCAAAATCAATGAAAAGTTTATCTCGATCTTTTTCAGATAGGAAATATGCTCTTTGAATTTTGGGACTATTAACTTCGGTGGGCCAATTCCGCTTATAAATTTCTTTTGAGATAATTCTAAACTGTTCTAAAGCCGCTTGTCGATAACCATCATTACTATAATGTAGACGGTCAAAACCTTTTATTCCTACTGTAGCGTAAACTTTCACATAAGGGTCATAAGCCTGCTTTCTTTGATCTTCTCGAACATAAGCGGCTTCAGGATATGGGTATTCGTACACATTGTTTTGTGAGACAAAGAGGAACTGAGAAGCAGGAAAAAACTTTTTATACTTTTGCTTTAAGTTTTCAAATTTCACCCCCCATAAATATTTGGTACCTATGGAAGCCGCGGCTTCGGATTCCCCTTGTCGGTAGATGATGCCTTTCACATGGTTTAATGTCCCAGATTTTAAGGCTTTATAATACATGATATTTCCTCCATCTGGGGATGAAATATTGCCATCTAGAATGGAAAGCCAATCAATATCGGAGCCACCGGCAGCGGAATTGATAATGGAAATTGGGATTTTTTCGGACTCATAAAGAAGCCTGCCCATCTCTGCAGCCCAGGGTCCAATTCTAGCTCCGCCCACAGGAAGTGACCATAAAGTATCGGCTAAATTATAAGGACCAAAATTTTCATTCCCCTGAACGGCTCCAAATGACCTAAGCCATTCGCCTTGATAAACCAAATTATCTATAGGCCCAATCCATGCATTTGATTGTCCAGTAACATAATATGCATCTCCAGCAACCACATTTTTTCGCTTAACCACTAAGCTAGAATCTTTCCCTTTAAAGCCATATACCTCAAAATCATACTCCGCTAATTCTGCGGGTATTTGAAATTTAGTTGAAAATTTAGCCGTAGACCCGCTAAATGTTAATGCCACTTTTTGGTATTTATTGCTGGCGCTATTTCGTAAAACCCGAATGGAAACGGCAGTAAATTCGGCAGATTTTGCCACCCCTTCTACCGCAATATCGGCTAAGTTGGTCGACTCTCTAGGATACAATTGAAAATCTTGGGGTAATTTATTGAAAGTAAAAGAGCCAAAAGTTTGAGCCGAAGTTTTACCTAATAAAAACAAACTAAAAAATAAAAGTGAAATAATTTTTTGCATCTCAGGTAATAAGGCTTTGCTTTTAAGAGTCCACAATTTACAATAAATCGTCAAATTATTTTGAAATAATACCCCTAAAAATAATTTTAGCAAATCTCATTTCATTAAAATCCATTAACTTTGAAACTTATCTAGTTTATTATGAACGTCGTTGTTTTTACAGGGGGTAACGGAAATGCTAATCTTATTAAGCACTTAAAAGACTTATCCTATGTGAATCTAAGCCTTTTAATCAACGGTTATGACGATGGACTTTCTACAGGGGTTATTCGGAGTGCCAACCAAGGAATGCTTGGGCCCTCGGATTACCGTAAGAATTTCACGTATATTTTAGATGATTTCACCGATTATAATCGCAATCTTAAAAAGCTTTTTGAACATCGACTAAGTGAGGAAGAAACGAGAGTTCTTCTACATAATCCTGATGAATTGATCAAAAAACTGATACAAGAAAATTATCCGTTAGACCGTCGATCAGAAAATTTCATCACTCGATATTTTGAATTTGGTTCTCAAAAGCTTTTAAAGTTTACCCACAATTTCTCCATTTTGAATGGTTTTAGTGTAGGGAATATTATCATTGGGGGTATTTATGCGGAAACGAACGACTTCAATCTTGCATTGTATCTACTGACAACCCAATTTGAATTAACAGCCAAAATTATCAATGTTTCTGCGGCCGATGATTCCAAATTAGTGGCCTTTGACGGGGATGGCAATTTTTTAGCGAATGAAGCGGACATTGTCAACTATGAAGGTAATAAGCCTCTTTCAGAATTCTATTTACTGCCTTTAGATGAGCTAAATGCGCTCGATAAACAAGGTAATTATAATAAAGAAGAAATTGAGCGAATTTCAAAAATACCATCCGTTTCTAAAGAGGCCCTTAAAGCGCTGAAAGAAGCCGATTTGATTATTTTTGGTTCAGGAACTCAGTTTTCATCCCTCCTTCCTTCCTATCGAATTTGCAAAAATGCAATACTGAAATCTAAAGCCCAAAAAGTTCTAATTGTCAATAATAATTATGACAACGACATTAGAAATATTCAATTTGACGAGTTTACACGAAAAATTCTTCAGGAAATAGATCAAACAAAGATTGATTTTTTTGATTCCATTATCGTGGATACCGATTCAGTCATTAAGCCATTAAAAGAGATTCCTAATTTGACGACTGCCGACGTTGCGGACCCAACAGGCAAGCATGATGGACAAAAATTATGGACATGGATCAACCGGTCACTGGATATAAAGTCTGGAGAAGTTCCCGTACTC
>JABMMK010000204.1 GCA_013205605.1 Cytophagales bacterium
GATCTACACTGCTGGGAGTTGAATTTCAATTGGACCCCCATTGCAAGTCCATTCTACGGTCGTGCGTCTAATTATTCGTTTGACCTTCGGGTAAAATCGTCTTTACTTCAAGAATTAAAAATTTCTCGGAGAAGAAGTTTTTATGACAAGGGAGGTTTTTAGTTAAGCTTCTGTTTAAACGTTTTCAAAAACTTATCCATTTTGGGCTTGATGACAATTTGACAATAAGGTTGATCGCCATTTTGGTTAAAGTAATTTTGGTGATAATCTTCTGCTACATAAAAAGTAGATGCCTGACTTATTTCGGTTACAATAGGGTTTGGAAAAACTTTTTGACCATTTAATTTGGTCTTCCAAGCAATAGCTGATTCCTTTTGAACTTCGTTGTGAAAAAATATCGCTGAACGATACTGAGTACCCACATCGGCACCTTGCCTGTTCAACGTAGTAGGATCATGTGTTTGCCAAAAAACCTCCAAAATAGTTTCAAAAGAAATGATGTTAGGATCGTAGGTTAGTTGGCACACCTCAGCATGACCCGTTAAACCTGTACAAATATCACGATAACTTGGATTTTTCATTTTACCGCCCATGTACCCAGAGGTGACACTTTTCACTCCTTTTAGCCTTTGGTAAACGGCCTCCACACACCAAAAACACCCCGCACCTAAAGTTACAGTCTCTAAATTTGCCCCTGATACGTTTTTCGATTCTTCCATTGTATTTTTATTTTTTGTATTTGTAGCGTTTCCGCATGAAAAATGAACGAAACCGAGAATTATACTTAAAACGAAGCTTGCATTTTTAAACCAACGATTCATCATGTTTTTTATTTTAGTATTTTTGCGACGCGTAAATATAACAAAAAGCTGAATGAAAGGTTTTATAAATTCTGTAAGAGGGGCTTGGGGAGAGGCTTGGAAAGAATCATCATTCAGACTGAGTTTTTCATTGGCCATACTTACATTTTCAATTTTTCCATGGAAAGCAGCCACTTATTTTCAGTGGGTCCAACAGCGCGAAGGCATCATTTTAAATGATTTTATATTGGAGCTTATTCCTTCAAAAAATGTTTCTTACCCCATTTTCTCCATCATTTATTGCACGGTTATTTACTTAATCATTAGGCTTTTGGCCACTCCAAAGACCTTTGTTTGGTTTGCTTGGGCATTCAACTTAGAAACAGTCTTTCGTTTTTTAACTATCTATTTCGTAGCCTTAAATCCTCCCATGGGGATTGTCGACCTTCATGACCCAGTTGCAGCCCTATTTATTTATGGGGAGAATATGCCTATTACAAAAGACCTATTCTTTTCAGGACATACCGCTACGATGGTGTTTGCTTGTTATTTTTTACCGCTCAAAAAGGAAAAAATTCTGGCTATACTCTTGAGCGTAATACTAGTGATGTTGCTATTAATCCAACATGTACATTATACCATAGACATCATCATGGCACCTTTATTTACCTTATTGGCGATTGGGATTATCAAAAAGTGGACTAAAAATTAATTCCGCGTTTGATGTTGACAGTGACCTTGTCCAACTTCTCAAAGATTGAGTTATTTGATTTATATTCAGGTATTACTTCCTTGATTTTGGAAACGAGTTCATTATTATCACCCACAACCAACACTTCTTGAATCAGGTTCATCTGAATATCCATGTAAGCGTAACTTGGTACATTTACTTTGGCAATTAAAATTTTAGGGTGGTGTGTGGGTAATGTATTTTCATCCGTACTTAAAAGTTCTTCATATAACTTCTCGCCGGGACGTAAACCTGTAAATTTAATTTCAATATCACGGTCAACTCGCATTCCACTTAGGGTAATCATTTTTTTGGCAAGATTAATAATCTTAACCGATTCGCCCATGTCAAAGACGAAAACTTCACCGCCTTCTCCCATAGTAGCTGCTTCTAATACGAGTTCGCAAGCCTCAGGAATCGTCATAAAATAACGTGTAATATCTGGGTGGGTGACCGTCACGGGACCACCACGTTCAATTTGCTTTTTGAATAAAGGAATAACCGAACCATTGGAACCTAAAACGTTACCGAATCGAGTCGCGATAAATTTGGTGTGCATACCTTCCAACTGATTCATCGACTGAGTATACATTTCGGCAAATCGCTTGGTAGCACCCATCACATTGGTGGGATTTACCGCTTTATCGGTAGACACCATGACAAATTTATCCACCCCATTTTCGGCCGCTAAATCGGCTAAAATACGCGTCCCTAAAATATTGATTTTAACGGCTTCGTAGGGGTTTTTCTCCATCAAAGGCACGTGCTTGTAGGCAGCCGCGTGAAAAACAATGGAGGGTTTGTGCGTTCTGAAAATGTAGGACATTCGATTGATATCAGACACATCAGCTACCTTTACGACAATCTCAGTATTGGAAGGAGTTCGTCCCACCAACTCATATTCCAAATCAAATAGTCCCGACTCAGCCTGGTCCACTAAAATAATTTTAGAAGGAAAATAGGCGATCAATTGGCGTACAATCTCAGAGCCAATAGAACCTGCAGCGCCCGTAACCATAATAGACTTGCTATTCATTTCCTCCGAGATCATTTTATTGTTCATCTGAATCTCCTCTCGACCCAGTAAATCTTCAATTTTAACATTATGAATCTGATTAACGGCAAACTCCCCACCGACCCATTTGTCTACCGGAGGCAATGTTTTAACCACTACACCACGATCCAAAAACACATCGGAAATTTTTCTCTTGGCCTGTATATTAATATTTTTTATGGCCATAATGACCTGAAGCCCTTCATAAGTATCTACAAACTTATCTAATGCCTCTGCTAAATTAAATACGCGAATTCCTTCGATGGTTTTGCCAACTTTAGATTCATTATCGTCAATGAATCCAAGAACTTGATAATTTATTCCTCGGTCATTTTGAATCACATTTTTAGTCAATAAGCCCGAATACCCAGCTCCATAAATCAATACTCCTACCGCTGGCTTAAACTCATTTATGAACGATTCATAAAACTTTTTAACCATGAATCGAAGACTCACCATTAAAAATAAACAAATGAAAAAGTCAATGACTAAGATGGAAATTGGCACATAAATTAAAGTTTCCACTTGCAAAAAATATCGAATTGCTAGTGAAATTATGGCGGCTACCATCGTGCCCGTAAAGATTGTTTTTAAGATTAAAACCGCATCTTCAATACTCGTATGTCGGATAATCCCTGAATACGTTTTGAAATATAGAAAGGTGATAAAACGAATGCTTAATAAGAACACGAAGTGGTAAATGAATACTTCTAAATGAAGTTCCTCATATCTGAAATTTAACCTTAATGCAGTAGCTACTAAAAAAGAGAATATGGCAATAATAACATCAATGGCAAGAACTAACCACCTAGAGAGGAATCGATTTGAATAACGACGAATGAATAAAGACTGAGTCATTGACTAATTTAAATCTATTTTAATTCAATCTACAAAGTTACCAATATATTCATAAAATGATACCAAAATTTATTAAACGGGAAATCAATGCTTAAATTAATTGGAAATTTTCAACCCATTGAACTACATCTTCCTTTTTATTCCACATCAAAACATCAATCATCGAAAGCCCATTAACAAACTCTTTTGTAGTCCCCTGTAGATAGGGAATCAAATTGGGTTTCAAAAAATGCAAATCAATGCCATTTTCTTTGAAAAAGCCCTTTTCGTATAATTCTTGGCCATTAACTGCATTAATATAGTTAGATTCCCCTAAAAATTTTGTGATTTCAATCAGCCTTTCAGCACGGCCCAAATCCTCAGAAACTGATAATTGGGAACTCTGATAGAATTTTTTTTCTAAACCCAGGTAGGTCCAAGTGGCTTGAACACTTTCGCTCGCTAAATCTGCCAAACTCTCAAATTTTCTATGCAAAACCTGGTCGACTAGATTCCTGACCTCCGTATAATTTGGCGCTTTTTTATACGCAGAATCTAACTGATTCATGAATTTATTCGGAAATTCTTTCCCCCAAGATACTGTTGATTCTCTGATGGTTTTATTTTGACTTTGTTTTTCTAAAGGAATCGTAAATAAAAATTCATTCCCCTGCATCAAAATTCTATTCCGATTAATCCAGCCTTTTTTAATAAACATCACATCATCGTAAAAGACAAAATGATCGACCGCTTGAACTAATTGGAAATAGCCCAAATAAGGAAAAAAATAAGGTTGCATGATCGCTACCGCCATATTTTAGTTTTCGCCAAATCCTGGCGCAGTTAAATCCACAATTTGATCTGACTTCATGACGAGAACACGCTCATGCTTCACATCGGTCATATAACCTATGGCCGTGACATCGGCTATTTTCTCAACTTTCTCGAAATCTTTTTGAGATACGGTAAAAACTAATTCATAGTCTTCTCCGCCGTTTAATGCCGCGGTCAATGGGCTTAAATTAAATTCGGTGGCCGATAAATAAGTTTCATCGTCAATAGGAATATTTTTCTCGAAGATCCTGGCACCCGTACTTGAAGCATTGCATAAATGAATAATTTCAGAGGCTAATCCGTCAGAACAATCGATCATGGAAGTTGGCACCACTCCCATATCAGCCAACTCATGTAAAATATCAAATCGTGCCACGGGCTTTAATTGGCGCAATACCACATAACTTTTCCCATCCAACTCTGGCTGCATGGTTGGATTAGCAAGATAAACTTGCTTCTCTCTTTCCAACGATTGCAAACCCATCAGGGCTCCTCCCAAATCTCCTGTCACACAAATCACATCATTGGGCTTGGCACCGGACCTTTTGGTTAGGTTCTTTGCGTCAACTAGTCCTAATGCTGATATCGAAATAATTAAACCTTGAGGTGAGGCGGTCGTATCTCCACCCACTAAATCCACTTTATATTCCTCACAAGCCTGTTGGATACCAGTATATAATTCCTCGACGGCCTCTACTGAAAAGCGATTACTTAAACCTAAACCTATCGATATTTGAGTAGGTTTAGCATTCATCGCTGCTATATCAGAAAGCACCAAACTAACTACTTTAAAACCCAAATGTGGCAATGGAGAATAGGACAAATCAAAATGAACTCCTTCAATCAATAATTCCGTGGTAGATACCACCTCGAGTCCCTCCGCATGTAATGAAGCGGCGTCATCCCCTATGCCAATCGCAGTCCAGGATTGATGAGATGAAAATGGTTTAGCTAAACGCTCAATCAATCCAAATTCGCCAACACTCCCAATTTCAGTTCTCTTTTCCATATAATAAAAAAGAGCCGCCTTTTTACAGGCGGCTCCCATTAAATCATTTTTTTTAGGGATTTACTAAAGTCAAGACCACTTTTTTATTGGTTGCCTTGATATAAGCGGTTGTAGTTTCTAAGGCTAAACTAGTTGCCGTAGGTGTTCCACTGATGGTTAATTCTAACGTGCCATTGGTTCCCGATGGTGCGCCTTCTGAACTTGTCAAACCTGTTAAATTCAATTTTTTATTATCTGAAGACAATGAATAACTCCCTGTAAATTTTTTGCCATCAAATTCAGTCAAAGTGACGGAACCTGAAGTGCTTAAATCTAATTTAAATTGTGAATATCCAGCGACCAAATTAGTTGTTCCTCCTTTGGTATATTGGACCACGCCATCCCATGAAACTGTATTTGCTGACCACACTTTTTTAACCAAATCGGCCACTGTAGGAGCTACTGGCGTAGGGGTAACGGGTGTAGGAGTTACAGGGGTCGGGTCGCTTTTTGAACTGCAGGCACCCATAAATAGAGCTGCCAGAAAACTTAGAAATAAGATATACTGTTTCATAATATTAAAACTTATTTAATTCGTGTAAAATTAAAAATCTTTATTAAAAAAATGGTCTTTCAATGATTTTATTTAGCTTCGTACTTGATATATTTTACTTTGGAAAATTCATTGCCCTTTTATACTAAATCACAATTAGCTTTACGAAATGGCCAGGACAAACCCGAAATTTGGGTAGCCTTTGCTGGTAAAATCTTTGATATGACAAAGTCAAAGCTTTGGAAAAATGGCAAGCATTATGAGCATTGGGCAGGGCAAGATTTAACTGAGGAATTGGCTGATGCACCACATTCAGCCAAAGTATTTGAAAAATTTGAACCCATAGGCCATTTAAAATAACATGTTACTACTCATTGAAAGTGGTTCTACGAAAACGGAATGGAGGTTTATAGCCAAACCAGATGAGGCTTATGATTCGTTTTTTTCAGCAGGCATAAACCCCTATTATCAATCGGCCAGCGAGATCATCACTTCGCAAACGGAAGTCTCAACATGGCTTGTCGGCAAAAAAATAGAACAAATATACTATTACGGTACCGGCATCACAGGGGAGGACAAAGTACAAATCATCAAGGAGTTTTTATCCACGATCATTCAGGGGGCTAGCGTGCAAATTGAGAATGATTTAATGGCAGCGGCAAAAGCGAGTTGCGGTGACGAAAAAGGAATTGCATGCATATTAGGCACGGGATCCAACTCAGGTTTTTTCGATGGTCAAAAAATAACCGAACAAATACCACCGCTAGGATTCTGGTTAGGGGATGAAGGCAGCGGAGGTCATTTAGGCAAAATGCTAGTTCTTAGCTATTTGCATCAAGAAATGCCGGAAGAGTTACGAACAAGCTTTATTGCCAGGTTTGGGGAGATCACTAGGTTAGATGTTTTAGAAAAAGCCTATCGAGGCGAATTCCCCAACCGCTGGTTTGCAAGCTTTTCCAAATTTATATTTCAGCATCGCAGGGAACCTTTTTGTTATCAATTAATCGAGCAGTCATTCCAAAAATTTTGCTCCTTATATATTTTAAAATACACGCATGCATTTGAAACCCCGATTCATTTTACGGGCTCCGTTGCATTCTATTATTCCGATATTTTAAAAAGAGTTTTGAATACCCATAAATTAAAATTAGGCCATATTTCTGAAGCGCCAATGGCTGGTTTGACATTGTATTACAAAAATCAGCTTTGGCCAAAAACTAAATAAGAGTTGGATTTTTTCAAGAGTACATAACAAATGAGGATATAATTTTTTAAATTGCGTCACGCCTTTGTACATCAACAAAATAAATTCGTCAATGACACCTAGAGTTAAATCCATTGGTACGAAACAAAAAGCTTTAAAAATCAACTTAGATCTTAGTGTTTACGGATCCTTCGCTGAAATTGGGGCAGGACAGGATGTTGCAGCTAATTTTTTCAAAGCGGGAGGAGCAGCTGGAACGATCGCCAAAACGATTTCTGCCTATGATATGGCATTTTCGGATGCCATTTATGGGGAAGAAGCCTCAGGTAAATATGTGTGTGAGACGCGGCTCATGAAAATGCTAAATCGCGAGTACAAACTATTAAATGTTCGTTTAACTGAATCTGCAGATGAAAAGAGGTTTTTCGCCTTTGCAGATACTGTTTCGGCATTGAACTATCAAAAAACAAATGAAAGCCATGGTTGGATTGGACTTAGGTTTCAATTAAAACCCAATGGTGCTTTTAATGATGTGGTGATACACGTGAATATGCTGGATAATGATAACATATTACAACAGCAAGCGCTTGGGATCATTGGCGTAAATTTACTTTATGGCTGTTATACACATCACAACAATCCCGAGACCCTTCTTTTATCCTTATTAGATGATTTATCGACAGACCGGATTGAAATCGATATGATCCGTTTTGAAGGTCCCGATTTTAAAGATGTGGACAATCGATTAATGTCATTATACTTAGTTAAGCATGGCTATGCGCAAGCGGCGGTTTTCGGACCTGATGGCAATGTGATGCAACCCTATGATGCCCTTTCTAAAAAACATATTGTCGCAATTCGTGGTCGATTTAGGCCTGTGAC
>JABMMK010000205.1 GCA_013205605.1 Cytophagales bacterium
ATATTGGAATTGGGATCCGGTGGAAAACGCCTCTTTTGTTCCATGGCTCGTTTTAATTGGCGCCATTCACACCATGATTGCCCATCGGAATTCAAGTGCTGCGTTAAAAACTTCCATTATTTTGGTCATCTCGACTTTTATTTTAGTCCTTTATTCTACTTTTTTAAATCGGTCTGGGGTGCTAGGAAATGCTTCCGTTCACTCGTTTACAGATTTAGGCCTTTCGGGCCAACTCCTAATCTACATGTTTACGTTTTTAATTGGGGCCATAATTTTAGCGGTGTATCGTTGGAAAAGTTTACCCAAAGATGAAAAGGAGATTGGCATTTACCATAAGGAGTTTTGGATTTTTGTCGGAGCTTCTGTGTTGACCTTATCGGCATTCCAACTGATTTTTACGACGTCCATTCCCGTATACAATAAAATTGCAGAGGCATTTGGTATGGTTTCAAATATCGCTTTGCCTGCAGATCAAGTCGCACATTACAGTAAAATTCAAATTTGGATATTCATTGCCGTAGCACTTTTAAGTGGAGTAGGACAATATGTGTGGTGGGGAAAATTAAAACAATCCACTTCATTTAAGCCGCTCTATTCATCTCTTTTGAGTTCTATTTTATTAACCGTTATCGTCGTTAATTTCGAAAAGGTGTATGAAATTCCATACATCGCTTTATTATGGAGCGGACTTTTTTCACTCATGGCAAATGGCCAAATATTGTGGTTTTTAACGAAGCAAAAATTCTCCATTGCCGGAGGGGCGCTTTCCCACGTAGGCCTGGCGATTATGATTATAGGCGTTTTGTTTTCGTCTGGCTATTCTAAAGTTGTTTCGCTCAATCGATCTGGCTTTGCTATTTCCAATAAAGTAGAGCAATTCACCAAGGATGACAATAAAGAAAACAAGGAAAATCTGCCACTTTGGTTGGGTCAAGGAGCACAAATGCAGGATTATCTTGTTACCTATAAGGGCAGAAAAATTGAATTAAGAGGAAAGCCGGGTTATTTTAATCGCAAAGATTTTGACATCATTGAAGGTGATTTTCACGCAGTCGCTTTAAAAAATATTGAAAAAGAAGGGCAACCCATCGCTAAAAAAGGAGATACACTGACGGTAGAACCGGAAAACAATTATTACGAATTGGAATTCAAAAACGCAGAAGGCAAAATTGTATCCTTGTTTCCTCGTTGGCAAATGAATCCCAAAATGGGAACCGCCATTTCACCAGATGTGAAACACGCTTGGGGCCACGATATTTATACCTATGTATCATTAGATCCACGGCTTGCCGCAGATGCCGGATCAGAAAAACAGTGGAGTCAAACCGTCGATGCTACGGTGTCTATCGGAGATACTTTATTCTTAAATGATTTTGTAGCGATTTTGATGGATGTTACCCGCGTCACTAATGTGGAAAATGTAGTACTGGGCCCCAATGATGCAGCCGTTCGGGCTAATTTTAATGTGTTGGGAAAGAATTTTCAGCAGTTCCAACTAACACCTACCTTTATTATCAAAGATCGGATGGTAGCTATGCCCGCGTTTGAAAGTGAAGAGACTGGGATAAAAATTAAGTTTACCGCTATTAATCCACAAACACAGGAATTTAGTTTTTCATATAATACAACCCAGCAAGATTTAATTATCATCAAAGCTATAGAGAAGCCTTATATAAATTTAGTTTGGGTAGGATCTATTTTGATATTTATTGGCTTATTTGTCTCTACATTTAGGAGGACAGAAAAAATGATTGCCTAATATGGGTAGAAAAGAAATTTTAAGTTTAGCGGCCGGGATTGGATTTTTTATTATTTGGATCATCGATTTAAATTCTACAGTACCGAAAGATATTCAAGGCCATTTCTGGTCTGAAATATTTTATCATTACGGTTGGCTCATGTATTGCGTCGCCTGCCTTTTTTACTTCCAGTATTCAAAAAATGAACGAATGAAAAAAGAAGACGCACAAAAATCAAATAAGAAATAAATTGGATTCAATGGCCGACATACAAACGCCTCAATACGTAGGAATCATCTTAGCCATGGTTTTTTCAGCATTTTTTTCTGGGGTGGAAATGGCTTTTGTGTCGTCCAACAAACTTTATTTTGAACTTAAGGCGAAGCAGAACATCCTAAGTGCCAAGATCATTGCTCATTTCAATCAAAGCCCATCTCAATTTATTGGAACCATGTTAATCGGCAACACACTTTCATTAGTGGCCTATGGCATTTTCATGGAAGAGTTTTTGCATCACCTGATTTTGGCCAATTTACCTTGGATTACGAATGTGATTATTGCCAGACTTATCGCATCGATCGTCGCGACCATTATTATATTAACCACATCTGAATTTACCCCTAAAAGCATCTTTTTAATCAATCCAGATGCCATATTAGAATTTTTAGCCATTCCTATTTGGATCATCAATACGCTGATGTTCCCTTTGGTCTGGCTGACCGTAGGACTATCGAAATGGTTTATTACTCGGGTATTACGTTTAAGCTATTCGGAAGAAAAACCGGCCTTTGGGTTAACCGACTTAAACCACTACTTGCAAAATTTAAATCGAAAGGTTTCCACCGAAGAAGAAAACGAGGTAGACACGAAAATCTTTCACAACGCATTAGAATTTAAGCAAGTCAAAGTGCGTGATTGCATGATTCCCCGAACAGAAATTACGGCCATCGAAATAGAGGAAGGTATTGAGGGTCTCAAAAAAGTATTTATTGAAAGTGGCCATTCAAAGGTTTTAGTTTATAAAGAGACCTTAGAAGAGGTGGTTGGATACTGCCACTCGCTGGCCTTATTCAAAAAGCCAAAAGACATTCAAAGCATTCTTACTTCCATTCCCATTGTACCAGAGGCCATGCCAGCCAATGATCTCATGTTGAAATTTTCAAAAGAAAGAAAATCATTAGCGATCGTAGTAGATGAATTTGGAAGTACCTCAGGACTCGTCAGCATGGAGGATGTGATGGAACAAATTTTTGGTGAAATTCAAGATGAATTTGATGATACCGAAGATTGGATTGAAAAACGATTGGATGACCATACTTATATCCTTTCTGGACGCCATGAAATTGATTATTTAAATGAGAAGTATAACTGGAATCTTCCTGAGGGCGATTACGAGACGCTTGGCGGGATGTTAATCCATCTATACGAAGATATTCCAGCTGTCAATGAAGTCATTACTTTGTCTGCCTTTCAGTTTCAAATCATGACGGTTACAGATGCCCGAATTGATACAGTGAAAGTCCTCATTTCAGGAAAACCCATAGCAAAATAATAGGTAGGGTTTATTGATTAACCGATAAAATTCGTTGGAGTGTATGACACTTCATTTCCGTTTCTTCCCATTCTTTTTCTGGGTCAGAGTCTTCTGTAATTCCGCAACCTGCATAATAAGTAGCTAAATACCCATTTGTATCCTTCGTAATTTTAACCGTCCTCAAATTGACAAATAAATAAATCTCATCATTCAAATTCACGGGGCCCAAATAACCGCTATAAAACTCACGGTCATACGCTTCTGCCTGTTTAATCCAGTCAATGGCCGCTTCTTTAGGAGTGCCACAAACAGCTGAAGTTGGGTGCAATAAGGACAACATAATCCCAGGCAATTGCGGGA
Organism: Cytophagales bacterium; assembly: GCA_013205605.1. Classification (GTDB taxonomy): domain Bacteria; phylum Bacteroidota; class Bacteroidia; order Cytophagales; family Spirosomataceae; genus Aquirufa. The sequence continues at coordinate 3,634 of JABMMK010000205.1, forward strand.
AGTTGAGCGCCTTTGTATCCACCACATATTCAGTTTTCAGGTGCAATAAATTGCCCGCTTGAATCGTTTTGGGGCCATTTTCAATATATTCCCGCAACCTGATTTTCTTAAAACATTCAATAATATACCGACTAACAAAAGCCTGTTCTTCGATCTCCTTTTGTGACCAGCGGGCTTCGTGAGGTATAGTAACTTGGCCAACATTTGTTGACACGGGTTGCGTACCAGCTAAAGAAATCGTTTTAAATATACCTTCATGATTTAATGAAACTAAAACTTCTGGGGTCGCACAAACCCAAGTTTGCTGAAGAGAGGGGATATAAAAAGCAGAAACAAAGGCGTTAGGATACACTTGACAAAGTGATTCGAAAAAATACAAGGTCGAATAATCAGCACCCAAAGCCTCCTCATCTGTCCTAGAAAGCACGACTTTTTGAAAATTACTTGCTTTGATTTCTTGAATACTTGCGTTCACCCAATACAGAAAATTTTCTTTTTTAGGGGATCCGGTCTTTATAGAAAATACCTCTTTCACAGATACGTGAACGCTTGGCAACTCGGAAACAAATAAATATTCAGCTTTTAAAAAATAGGGATTTCCGAAAAATGGGGCTGCCATAAATCCTGGCTCAAAAGACTGAAGATCAAGGGAATCTGTTGCATGCCCACCTTGGGTGTCAATTAAAAGCGAACGTGTTTCCGAGTTAGGTAAACGCCAAAGAGCGATGGCCGCATCATGTTGCTGAGCCTCATTCCAAAGTTGATTCCATTCAGTATCTTGGCGATATAGACTCGTATTCTTAGGCATTTTAATAAGGCAAAATAGCTACTGTTAATCGGCTTACACAAACCAAATTTCCCGATTCATCATGAATTTTGATATCATATACATGCAATGTTTTACCAATTTTTAATGCGGTACATGTACCTATGACAAATCCTTCTTTGACCGATTTCATATGATTGGCATTTATTTCAACACCGACACCACGATGCGTAGTAGGATCAGCGACGGCCAATGATGATGCAATACTTCCCAAAGTCTCCGCTAAAACTACGGACGCTCCCCCATGTAACAAACCATAGGGTTGCTTTGTTCGAGAGTCCACGGGCATTTTTGCCTTGATGAAATCCGGTTGCACGTCAATAAACTCAATTCCTAAAACATCGATCATGTTTCCATGGCCCCATGAATTAAGAGTGTCTAATGAGATGGATGTATTAAACATAATATTCGTATTTTTGCACGTAAAATTCGGAATAATTTAACGAATTAAACTCCTTTTGACCCAATTTATATGCATGCTTTAAAAGACATTTACCTTATTCGTCATGGTGAAACAGATTATAATCGAATGGGGGTGGTTCAAGGAAGTGGAATTGACGCGGATTTAAACGAATTAGGGAATAGGCAAGCACAGGCGTTTTTTGAACATTATCAAGATTTAGCCCTTGACAAAATTTACACATCTGCACTCCGCCGAACACATCAGTCGGTGAAAGGATTCATCGACAAAGGACTTCCGTGGGAACAATACGAAGGTTTAAATGAAATTTCTTGGGGAATTCGCGAAGGTAGAACCCCCTCAAATGAAGACGATGCCTATTATAGAAACTTAGTCCGAACATGGAGAACAGGCGATGTGCACATCCCGTCTGAGGAAGGGGAAAGTCCAATGGACGTATTAGAAAGACAAAAGCCAGTGGTCGAATTAATTCTATCTCGAAGGGAAGAAAAATCCATATTAATTGCCATGCATGGAAGAGCGATGCGCGTTTTATTAACGCATCTTTTCGATCAACCCTTGCAAAATATGGATCACTTTGCCCATCAAAACTTATGCTTATATCACCTGCAATATGATTATGAAAAAGGAATTTTCATTTCCCTAAAAGCGAATCATGCGGATCATTTACAAACATTACCAGATTCCATCTAAATTCTGTACGTATGAATCGAAACCATTTGTATTGGAAATTTCAATTATCTGGATGGTTCATTTGGGCGTTAAACGAAGCATTATTATACACGAATCAATACGGTTGGAAATGGGAGTGGATTTTTTCATCGTTTGTCAATATCACATTAGCGGTATTTCTGACGCATGTTTATCGGCAAATTTCTCATAAATACCGTTGGCAAGATCTGCCTTTATTTACCTTAATCCAGGTGAATTTGGTCGCACTCATCGTGATGTCTGCTTGCCTTGTTGGACTCAATATCCCATTGGATTATATTTTTCTATCGGAGAACTATGCCATTGAATTAAGTCCATTCATCATATTGCAGATATTTTTAAATTTTGCCAAACCACTCGCCATTTGGCAATTGATCTATTTCTTTTTCCAATATTCCAATAAAAAATTAGAAATGGAACGAGAGAATGACCAATTAGAAAGAACAATCTTAGAAACAGAAAGCAAAGTTTTAAGGGCACAAATGAATCCCCATTTCGTATTTAACGCACTTAATAGTGTTCGAGCTTTGATCACGGAGGATCCTCAAAAAGCTAAAAAAGGCATCAATCAGTTGTCAAAATTACTTCGAAGTTCCTTGCTGACGGAGCGTAAAAAAACAATCTCTCTTTCCGAAGAATTAGACACGGTGACCGATTATTTATCCTTGGAAAAAATCAGGTATGAAGACCGATTAGCCTGGGAAATTACGGCAGACAAAAATTGTCATAAAGCACAAATTCCCCCCATGCTTTTACAAACGCTCATTGAGAATGCGATCAAACATGGTATTTCTAAAAAAATTACAGGAGGGACTATCACGATTGACGCAAAAAATAAGGAAGGAATTTTGACTATCAAGGTCATCAATCCTGGACATTTTAAGAGTCCGGTTTTATCCAAAGAACAGGGTGTCGGACTCGTTAATTCAAAAAATCGGCTACAAATATTGTTTGGAGAAACCGCTCACATTAGTCTTGGACCTTTGGACAAAAATCATGTGATTGCCGAAGTGAATTTACCCTATCTTGAAAATTAAATACACTAACCATGAAAGCAATTATAGTTGACGATGAACGTCTAGCCCGAAACGAACTGAAAAGATTGTTGGAAAATTTTCCAACCATCGAAGTCATTGCAGAAGCTTCCAATACGGAAGAGGCCGGGCCACTCGTGGAAGAATTAAAACCTGATGTGCTTTTTTTGGATATTCAGATGCCGGGCAAAACTGGATTTGAGTGGCTAGAGGAATGGGAGGGATATTTACCTGAAATTATTTTCACGACGGCCTTTGACGAATTTGCCCTCAAAGCATTTGAAGTTAATGCCTTAGATTATGTTCTAAAACCCATCGAGCTAACTCGGCTCTCGGACAGTATTCAAAAATTAGAAAACAGATTCCACTCGATCCAGCATAAAACAGCCGTTCAAGGCCAAGATAGAAGCCAGCATCTCTTAGGAGCCAATGATCAAATATTTGTCAAAGACGGTGAAAAATGTTGGTTTGTCCGACTTGACCGCGTACGTCTTTGTGAATCGATGGGAAATTATGTGCGTTTATTTTTTGATGACCAAAAACCTTTAGTCCTTAAATCATTAAATGCCCTGGAAGACCGACTGGATCCTAAGGTGTTTTTTAGGGCGAATCGGAAGCACATCATCAACTTGAATTACATTGAAAAAATTGAACCTTGGTTCTCTGGTGGATTGCAGGTTACCTTGGTGGGCAAAGGGGAAAAAATAGAAATTTCTCGCCGACAATCCATCCGATTTAAGGAGCTTTTGTCTCTTTAATGCGTTTGGGAGCTTCCCCTAAAACAAAACCATAAGGCTGCAAGGTAGGCACATGATCAAAAACCACTTTGATGATGGCGGTAAAAGGCAAAGCTAAAATCAATCCAGGGATACCCCAAAGCATTTCTCCTCCCAAAAGGGCCAACATAGCCACTAGGGGATTAATACTGACTTTGGAACCGATGACCAAAGGAGTTATAAAATTAGCCTCAATAAATTGGACCGCGGCAATCCATGCAACAATCGCTAAGGCATGCGAAGGACTTAAGGTGGCTAAAGATAAAATAATGGGTAAACTTGCCCCAATCCAAATTCCGACATAAGGAATCAAAAGCAATAAGCCCGTCGTGATTCCAAAGAAAATAGGATAATCTACGCCTATCCACCAAAAACCTATACTATTAGCTCCTGCCACCGTAAACATGACAAAAAGCAATCCCACTAAATATCCCTGAACAACCGAACCAGTTTTACCCATGATGCCACGCAAAGTTTCCTTTTCTGTTGTAGGGAAAACCATCGACAAAAAAGTAAAAAAGAAGCTTCGGTAAAACAGCATAAAAAACATAAATATGGGAATCAAAATTAGAATGGTAAGCGAATGCACGATTGTGGAAAAAGTGGCAGTCAAAATACTTCCTGAATTTTTCAATAATCCAATGGTTTGATTACTAAGTTCTAGCATTTGTTTTTTCCTTGAAATATTTAAATTTCTTGAAAGAAAAGTTTGCAAACCAGAAATCCATTTTTCAGCCTTTTTAATAAACATGGGCCAATCAT
>JABMMK010000206.1 GCA_013205605.1 Cytophagales bacterium
ACTTGCAGCTAATTTAACGGTACTGGCAGGGTAAAAATATTCTTTTGAATTTGTCCGATAAGCATACGTTTTGAGCGAGGGTTTGTTCTGCTTATCTCTGTTGATTTGCGTATATAAAATCTGAACCCGGTATTTTAATGGGTTTTCCGTGATATGTTTGAATTTCTCCGATTTCAATATCGAAGCCAATGGATTACCCTGTGCTTGTAAGAGCATACTATTGATCAATAAACTAATCAGAAATATGTTTTTACACATCTTTAAAATTTAATAATACCTCTATTAAACCTTCGATATCCTCTTTTGTCAATGAGCTGCTGATGGTGGCTCTGCAAATCGCTGGAGCATTAATATCCGGATAAGAAAATTGATTAGTTAAAAATCCATTGTCTTTTAAATAATCAAATAAGTCCGGAGAAGATGAACAAAATGTCGGATATCCTTGCAATCTTTTAATGGTTTTATTTACTTCTTTCAGTCCCTCATCCATTAATTGTATGGAATGCTTTAAGTGTTCTAATTGTTCCTCATAGGCCTCTTGCGCATGCAAACAGGCATAACAAAATGCCGGGTTGGGTGGGGATGAGCCTACCCAAAAAGGATCTGATTTTAGCTGATTGATTACATCCACTTCTCCTAAAATGATCCCAGCTGGAATTCCAAATGCTTTGGACAAGGAGGCCGTTTGAATCAAATTAGCCTCCGTTTTTATACCAATATCTTGGATGCCAATTCGGTGAGATTCGTCAACTAATAATACATTTTCCTTTGCCAAAGAAGTCGCAAAGTCGAAATCGATTCCTTCCACCCAAGGGGATCCAGTACCGTCGATGGCGACAATATCCGTATGTAGCAAGTTGGCCCTCCATGCATCAAATGTTCCTGAAAATGGCTTATGAGTTATGCTCCATAAAGCAGGATGTGTTTTTGGGGCAATGTTTAAAAGACTATTTTGATTGAGTTGGAACGCTATTTGGAGCGCCGTTTGTCCGGCCAACATCCCCGATGAACTTAATGCGGCCGCTGGCCTACCATATTTTTTGGCGAATAAATCTTCAAGCTCTTCCCAAACAGATATTTGTAGATTATTTCGTCGGGAACTTCCCCAGTTTTGAGAAAACTTTTTTATTCCGTCGGCCAACTTTTCCTGAAATAATGGATGAGTCCCAATCGAAAGGTAATTGGTACCCCCGAGCCAACGAAGTTTTTTGCCTTCGTGTTCGACCCATCTTCCGGGAATGTGGTCACTATGTAATTGGTAGCTTGTCAATTGCACTTTATTAATTCAGCTCCTGTGCCGGCGATTTTCGAATAGATAATTTTTCCATATTCAATCCGAATGCCTCTGGAGATCGTATCGTCAACTAAAAGGCAACCGTCCATATCCACAAAATCTAATTGAGGAACTAATTGGGCTATCGCCGAACAGCCAATCGTCGATTCCGTCATGCATCCGACCATCACTTTTAAACCTAATGACTTGGCTTTTTTAATCATTCTTAAGGCCGGCGTGAGGCCCCCACATTTCATCAGTTTGATATTCACTCCATGGAAATAGCCTACGCATTTCTCCACATCTTCCTCCAGAATACAACTTTCATCGGCGATAATAGGCAGCGCAGATTGTTCAAAAATCTTTTTCATTCCAGCCCAATCATCCGCTTTTAAAGGCTGCTCGATAAACTCTACTCCCATATCTTTTAAGGAAGTCGAAAAATAAATCGTTTGTTCAGGTGTCCAAGCCGTATTGGCGTCAACCCTAAAAACAGCATCCGTTTCCTTTCGCAATGCCTCTATAATTTCCAAGTCGTGGTCCGTGCCTAATTTAATTTTATATAAGGGAAAAGGCATCTCATGCATTTTTTCAATCATTTTTTCGATCGAATCCATTCCGATCGTGTAGTTGGTAAGGATGTTTTTGGCGGTCGAATACCCCCACATTTCATGCAAAGGTTTATCATGCATTTTGCCCCATAAATCCCAATAAGCCACGTCTATGGCACATAAAGCAAAAGGATGATCATCCAATAAATGCTGCGACATTAATTTCCAAAAATCATGTGGATGAGGTAAAATATCGGTTGGCAGAATTCCTTTTATGCTCGTCAATTGGCCAATCATTTTTTCCATGCTGACGCCATAGTAAGGCGTTTCGGTGGCTTCACCGAATCCACTTTTGCCGTGCCAACAAAGCTCCACGATCAAGGTAGGTTGAATGTCCCTAGATTCATGCGTAATGGAAAAGGTATGTTTTAACCTTAAGTCAAAGGCATGTATTTTTATTTCCATATCAGGGTCTTAAAGGAAAAAATGGAAGTGATTGATCTGTTGACCCCGCTTTTTGCCACACTAAGCCATCCGCAAATTTCCAATGAATCAAATCCCCTGATCCATTATTTTTCAGCGTTTCAGCTTGTTCGCCATTTATTTTTACGGGAAGCCATTGGTCTAATTTAGGATTTGACAAAGGTAAATTTCCCACGGCTATTGTGGATAAAATCAATCGATTCCCAAGCACCCATGGTAAAAAATAAATCCAGAAACAGGTTAAGGTTGATATAGGATTTCCAGGAAAAGCAAACACCAATTTCCCATCGGCCCGATTTCCTACATAAAGCGGTTTACCCGGTTTTTGGGCTATTTTATGAAAGATTGGTTTAAAGCCAAGCTTTTCTAAAACTTCAGGAATAAAATCTTTTTTGCCAGCAGAAACTCCACCGGAAAGTAACAGGATTTCATGAATTGCTAAGGCTGATTCCAGCGATTGCTCAACCACCGATTTTTCATCCTTCATATGAGCGACTGTTGGCGAAAATCCATGTGATCTCAACGCAGCTTCTAACATAGCGGAATTGGAACTTCGTATTTGATGTGCCTCTGGCTTCTCATGAATGGCGACAATTTCATCGCCCGTTGAGAAAATAGCGATACCAGGTTTCTCAAAAACGCTTAATTCCGATTTCCCTATAGTCGCTGCAATGGCAATTTCCACAGGACCTATTTTAGTCCCAGAGGAAAGAATTAGGTCATTTTGCTTGCAATCACTCGCTTGGGCGTGGACAAACTGTCCAGGATTCAGTAAGTCTTTTCCAACATATTCCGCCCATTTTTCCCCAGCTAATTCAAAAAATACGATATCCTCAATTTTGATAATACTATTACAATCTTTGGGAATAGGAGCCCCCGTCATAATTTCGATAGCCGAATTTGAATGGCTTAATTGTTTTTGAGGTTCTCCCGCAAATGCAATGTCCTCAATCAACCATTTATTTAGCGCTATATTTTTGATGGCAATGCCATCCATCATTGCCCGATTAAAAGGAGGAAAGTCTCTGTCGGCCCTTAAATCTTCAGCAAGTATCAAACCTAGAGCGTCTTGAATAGCTATTTTTTGTACATTTTGGGGTACAATTAAACCTTGAATCAAATTTAAAGCCTCGTTTGGGTTAATCATTTTGGAAAAGCTATTTCTATAAATTTCTAAAAAAATCATTAAAATGAAACATAGTCGTGTATTTTTGTTGATAAATTTATTTTAATATGTCAAATTCCTTTTCGCATTTGGATGAAAATGGCCAACCAGGCATGGTGGATGTGAGTGCTAAAAATGAAACGGTTCGTGAAGCGCGCGCTCAATCCATTGTTTATTTAGGGAAGGAAGTCGCAGCCCAATTATCAGAGGCCGGTTGGCAAACCAAGAAAGGAAGCATCATTCAAACCGCCACCATTGCGGGAACGATGGGAGCTAAAAAAACATCAGACTTAATTCCATTATGTCATCCCTTAGGCCTTGATTCCTGTAAATTCGAATTTGAAACTAGCGAAGATCAGGTGGTCATCACGTGTATTTGTCGCTTAGAAGCTAAAACAGGGGTGGAGATGGAAGCACTCGTAGGAGCCAGTATCGCGGCCTTAACGGTGTATGATATGTGTAAGTCGATTTCAAAAGGAATTGTCATCAAGGAAACGAAATTGATCTCTAAATCAGGAGGCAAATCTGATTTTAAGGCTTAATATGTCCTCTCATCACATCATTCGCGACAAGCAAGAACCTGCCCTCATTATCGCCAATGGGGAAGAATGTACGATGGATTTGTTGGAACAATTGTTGGAATGGTCGCCCACCGTGGTCGTTCTCGATGGTGCCATTGAGCGTGTCATTTCCTTAGGCATTAAAGTTGATGTTTGGTTGGGCGATTTTGATCATTCCACGAGTCTCTCTTTTGACTTTGAAAATTATCCCTTGAAAAAAATCCATACCCCTGATCAGAATAAAACCGATTTGGAAAAAGCATTTGACTATTTATTGGCGGAGGGTTATCCAGCGGTTAATGTCGTTTGGGCGACAGGAAAACGAATGGACCACACCTTAAATAATTTCCATTCATTGGTGCGCTATGGTGCCCAATTGAAAATCGTCTTTTTTGATGATTATTCGACGAGTTATTTGCTGCCCAAACATTTTGAAAAGTGGTATCCTGCAGGGACGCCCTTGTCATTAATGCCTTATGGAGAGGCCAGGGAGGTTAAAAGTGAGGGTCTCGTGTATGAATTAAATCATCCGGTTTTAGTGTTGGGCCAACAAACCAGCTCCAGCAATCAATCGAAATCCGATGGGATCGTTAAAATTTCGTATCAATCAGGCGCATTGCTTATGATGGAGTGTCACGATTGATTTTTGTCCATTTGTCTTCGTTGGCATTTTTTCCAGGTTTATAAAACACCGGCTTTTTGTCCACTTCAGGAAAGTAATTTTGTTCGACAAAATTACCAGGAAAATCATGCGGGTATTTGTAATCGGCCCCATAATTTAAATCCTTCATTAACCTCGTGGGCGCATTTCGCAAATGTAGCGGTACGGGTAAATTCCCTGTATTCTGCACATAATCCATGGCTTGACTGATGGCTTTATA
>JABMMK010000207.1 GCA_013205605.1 Cytophagales bacterium
ATCGCGACGGCATTTAATCGGAATCACCAACAAAACACGGAGGGTGGCATTGTAGAAGAAGAGTTTCAAACCGAATATGTGATGGATCGTGCGAACACTTTTGGAGATGCTTTTTTAGCCTTAACAACGGGTTGCGCTAGATGCCATGATCATAAATACGATCCAATTTCACAGAAAAATTATTACCAGTTATTTAGCTTTTTTAATAATGTGAAGGAAGCAGGCCAAATTTCATATAATGATGATATGCCTACGCCAACTATGTTATTGCCGACGGACAAGCAGCAAGCGATCATGGATTTTATTCAAGCTAAAATTAAAACGACGGAGGAAAAATTGCAGCAAGTAAAACCATCGGGCTTTGACGCTTGGTCGAAAGGTGAAGGGCCAACTGTATTGAAAAAGCAAAGTATTCCACAAAATGGATTAGTCGCCTATTATGATTTTGAGTCTTCTTTGACCAACAAGAAAAACGAAAAGGAAATAGGTGTTCTGAAGCATGAGTCTGGGAAGACGGGGGATATTCCTCAGTTTTTGGAGGGTCATTCCGGGAAGGCTTTGGCCTTTGACGGAGATGTTTATTGTGACTTTAACCGTGTGGGAGTATTCAGGAAATCAGAACCTTTTTCGATTGGAATTTGGGTCAATATTCCTAAAAATTTAAAGGAAGGTGTGATCTTTCATAAAAGTAATGCAGAGCGTTTGTATAATTTTAAAGGCTTCCATGTATATCTAAAAAATAATTCGTTGGAAGTGATGATGGCCCATTCAGCTCCATCCAACGCCATTACAAAAATCACTAAAAATGATATTCCAAGAGATCGCTGGGTCCAATTGACATTGACCTATGATGGTTCTTCTCAAGCTAAGGGATTAAAATTATACATCGATGGAACTGAGCCGGCCATGGAAACAACTATGGATCAGCTGTATAAGGATATTATATTTTATTCAAAACAGGAACCTGGTTTGCAAATTGGCGGTTGGTGGCGTGGCTTAGGATTTAAGGGTGGTCGTGCGGATGATGTGCTTGTGTATAATCGAGAATTAAGGCCTTATGAAGTCATGCTTATTGCCAATAAAAACTCACCCGAAAATACTTTTAAGGACCCTAATCATGTATTTGATTATTATGTGACTAATGTAGATTCTTTGTATTTGAAGGTGAAAAATGAGTTAAGGAATTTACGAACGGCCTATTCTGATTCGACGGAATCGACTCAGGAATTAATGGTCATGCAAGAAATGCCAAAACCTAAAAAGGCAAATATCTTATTAAGGGGTCAGTATGATGCACCTGGAGAGGAAGTATTTCCCAATACGCCAGAAAAAATATTTCCGTTCCCTTCAAATTTGCCTAAAAACCGATTGGGATTAGCGAATTGGTTAACGGATAGTCGAAATCCTTTGACATCACGCGTGGCGGTCAATCGAATTTGGCAAAATTTATTTGGCATCGGTATTGTAAAAACAGCTGAGGACTTTGGAAATCAGGGCGAGATGCCTTTCCACCCTGAATTATTAGATTGGTTGGCCGTCAATTTCAGAGAAACGGGTTGGGATGTTAAAAAATTAATTAAGTCGATGGTGTTGTCGAAGACGTACCAACAAGATTCTAAGGCTTCTCCTGAATTAATGGAACGCGACCCTGAAAACCGGATGCTTGCTCGGGGCCCAAGTGCGCGCTTGACCGCTGAAATGATTCGCGATAATGCGTTAGTTGCGAGTGATTTGATCAATCGGGAGATCGGTGGAAAAAGTATGTATCCATATCAGCCAGAGGGTTTGTGGGAAATAAATAGCCATAAATATAAGCAAGATACAACACAGGCCATTTATAAGCGGAGTTTGTATGTAGTGGTTAAACGCTCGGTTCCAAATCCCATGATGTCGACTTTCGATGCCACATCTAGAAGTTCATGTTTGGTACGACGCCAAAAAACAAACACGCCACTTCAGGCTTTGGTGGTTCTAAATGATCCAACATTCTTGGAGGCCTCGAAGCAAATGGGGGTCAGGATGTCAAAACAAAGTAATTTAAATGCATCCATCAAAGATGCTTATGTAAGGTTGACCGGCCGAGAACCTCAAGAAGGAGAAATTAATATTTTAGTCGAGTTGCAAAAAATCGAATGGGCTAAATTTAAAAAAGCTCCAGAGAAGACAAAGGGCTGGTTATCAGCTGGCATGTCAAAAATAGATTTGAAAGAAGTGGATCGGCCTTATGTCGCATCTTTAGCTGTGGTGGCGAATACCATCATGAATTCGGACGCTACGATTACGAAAAGATAAGAACATGGGGAATCATCACGAAGATAATTGTCGATTAAATCATCCAGATTTCCGTGCATTGGATCAGGGTTTGGACCGTAGAAATTTTCTTCAGAAGACTGCTATGGGTTTAGGTGCGGCCGCATTGCAAGTATTAATGGGTGGCCATTCATTGCAAGCAAAATCCATACAAGATCAGATATTAGAATCGCTACCCAAAATTGCACCCAAAGCGAAGCGAGTAGTCTACTTATTTATGAGTGGGGGACCTTCTCAATTTGAGACCTTCGACTATAAGCCCAATTTAAAAAATATGTTTGGCGAAGGCCTTCCGGATTCCGTTCGTAAAGGTCAAAGGCTAACGGGAATGAGCGCAAACCAAGCCGTTTTACCCATTGTTCCTTCCCTGTATAATTTCAATCAATATGGGCAGAACCGAACTTGGGTTAGTGAGTTATTGCCTTACACGGCCCAAGTAGCGGATGAATTGTGTGTGATTAAATCTATGTATACCGAGCAGATCAACCATGATCCTGCGATTACCTTTTTTCAAACGGGGCATCAATTGCCAGGTAGACCATCCATTGGTTCTTGGTTGAGTTATGGTTTAGGCAGTGAAAACCAGAATTTACCTGCATTTATTGTAATGGTTTCTAAAAATGCTTCTAAGGACCAGCCGCTATATTCACGATTGTGGGGAAATGGTTTTTTGCCTTCGGAGCACCAAGGAGTTCAATTTAGGTCAAGCAAGGACCCTGTTTTATATTTGAATAACCCGGAGGGTTATGACGGTGAAGACCGAAGGGAAATGTTAGAGTATTTGAAAAAATTAAATCAGGCACAAAATCAAACTTGGGCTGACCCTGAAGTTGAAGCCAGGATTTCTCAATATGAAATGGCCTTTCGCATGCAGACTTCGGTTCCTGAAGTGATGGATGTGAGCTCTGAATCAGATGAGGTTTTTGATCTTTATGGTCCCGGAAGTAGGGATAAGGGTACATTTGCGGCCAATTGTTTATTGGCCCGAAAATTATTGGAGAAGGATGTACGCTTTGTCCAACTATATCACCAAGGGTGGGATCATCACGACGCATTACCTAAAAATATAATTACTCAATGTAAGCAGACGGATCAAGCGACCGCTGCTTTGATCCAAGATTTAAAAAGGAGAGGTATGTTAGAAGATACCTTAGTGGTGTGGGGTGGAGAGTTTGGCCGGACCGTTTATTCCCAAGGTAAACTTTCAGCAAATGGCTATGGGAGAGATCATCATCCCAAATGCTTTAGTATGTGGATGGCTGGTGCTGGGGTAAAACCAGGTAGCTATGGCGAAACGGATGATTTTAGTTATAATATTGCAAAAGATCCAGTACACGTGCATGATTTTCATGCTACCATGTTACATCTATTGGGAATCAACCATGAGGAGTTAATTTTCAAATCGCAAGGAAGAAGGTTTAGGTTGACAGATGTTCACGGTAAAGTAGTGAAAGGTGTATTGACCTAATGGATTTATTGATTAATAATCAATAGTTTGTTCATTGTGACATTGGCGGAAATCATTTTAATAATATATTGTCCATTGGGGATTGAATGAATTTTAATTTTTATGGCATCCTTCGAATTTTGGATGGGCCATGTTCCTAAAATAATTCCTCTTAAATCCGTCAACAGGATTTCGCCAGCACCCGTCTCTTTAAGAATTTCAATCGTTAATTGGTCCCCAATCATCGGATTGGGATAAATGGAAAAACCATTAAAGTTTTCGGGAATATTGAAAACCATTTTTTGAAATTCAGAGAAGCATGAAAGCAGGGGATTAGTTGCTAAATCAAAATTTCGCTTAGCCCTTACTTGATGCAGACCATTAACAGCCATTTTCAAAATCGCGTTAGTATCCACCATTTTTGATGGTCCCACAATCCATTGATAACTGTCAACGATATCAAAATTTCGTGCCTTAATAAAAAAGGTGCCGTTTTTTTCTAAAATTGGCATAAGGGGTAATGTCCGTCCTAATATATATTGCTCAATACTCGGAATAGACCAGCATCCATATTCATTTCTAGTTTTTAAATGGTATTTGCCAGACTGATTCACCTTTATCGAATCACTGGTTTCCCCCGTATTCCATAAATATCCAAAAGCAGGGCTGGTCTTTAATATGACAAAATCCCCAAGGCAAAATTGGTTCGACGGAAACGATTTCGTGACCGGTTGTTTTTCTACAGGAAAGTAAAAGCTAGTGACTGGGTCGCTCGGCGGGGACCAACAATCTACCGAGTCTTGTATCGCGACGGTGTAGGTTTGTGGTTTTTTCGAATAAATAAATGATTGGGTTTCGGAGCTAGACCATTTCCATGACTTTGCAATTTTAGTCGTCTGCAATAAGGTGGAATCTCCTCGACAAAATCCTGCGTTTCTAATGGTCACTATTTGTGGCTTTGTTGGCGTGGGATGGATAATAATTTTAAGGGGATTTGACCATGCCGACCAGCATTTTCCATCCAACGTTATTTTAGATTTAAAAACCTCCACACCAGCTTTTTTCCCAACATAGGACAAATTTTTAGTCGTTTCGCCCATACTCCACAAATATTTTTTAGCATCATTTTTCATTGAAATGAGCAAAGAGTCATTTTGGCAAATGGCATTTTTGGGGCTAAATAGGTGAGGAGGTTCTGGGGTTTTATGAACATCTACGATGACCTTTTCGCTTCTATAAAAACATCCTGCTTTGGAGATGATTGCTTGGTAAGTTCCTGCATTTGCAGCTTCTTTGATGATCGGATTTTCACTATAGCTAAGGCCTTCTTTTTCCCAAACATGAAATTGCGAATCCGATGAATAATTTAGTTTGATCTCTATGTTTTCGTTTTCGCAAA
>JABMMK010000208.1 GCA_013205605.1 Cytophagales bacterium
GTAAACATTTTAACATCATTTTCCGTGTATCCCACCGAGGTAACTAATTGAGGTATTCCCCACGCATCTTTTTTAAGGGGGTCCAATTTCACATGGTTTTCAAATATCGGTATAGTCTCTCCTTGCATCATCATGAAAATATGCCAAGGTCCTGGCTTCGTCAGTTTTTCTTTATAATCTTCTCCAAAACTTAATCCCGTTTGATCCCGATTCCAGCCGCCTCTAGCCGCTGAAAATGCCACCATATAACCCCCTAAAAAGTCAGCATCCCTTTGGTGTAAGTTCCTGAAAGTGGGCATAAATGCGGATGTAGGCCTCCTCCCTGCATAATACGAATCTTCAAAACCCTCAAAATCAGCCCCCGCATTTCCCCGGTAATTGTGAAAGGCAATGTAATGACCTAATACCCCGGAATCATTTCCAAGGCCATTCGGGAATCGGTTGGATTTTGAATTCAATAAAATCAAATTGGTATTGAGCGCAGCGGCATTGACAAAAATAATTTTGGCAAAATATTCGCTTACTTTATTGGTTTGCGTGTCGATCACTCGGACGCCAATCGCCTTTTGTTTTTTCTCATCATACAAGATGGATTCAACCGTAGAAAAAGGATTCAACGTTAAATTTCCTGTTTTAGCGGCCCAAGGAAGTGTGGAAGAATTAGAGCTAAAATAGGCTCCATACGGACAACCTCTATAACATAAATTTCGTGCTTGGCATTGGCCCCTTCCCTGTTCAATATGTTGAGGTTCGGGTGAAGTTAAATGAGCACAGCGCCCAATAATGACATGTCGATTCCCTTTATAAAATTCTTTCACACGGGATTGAACATGCTTTTCGACACAATTTAGTTCCCAAGGTTTCAAAAAATGGCCGTCGGGCAAGCTTGGTATTCCATCGTAGTTGCCGCTGATGCCAACAAACTTTTCAACTTGAGTATAAAAAGGGGCAAGGTCTTGATAGGAAATGGGCCATTCGACGGCATATCCATCGCGCTTAGGTGCGTCAAATTCATGTTGGCTCCAACGCTGCGTTTGCCTCGCCCAAATCAAGGATTTTCCACCTACTTGGTATCCGCGTATCCAGTCAAATGGCTTTTCTTGAACATAGGGATGCTTCTCGTCTTTAACAAAAAACTGCTCCGTTCCCGCATCGTAGGCATAGCATTTACTAACGATTGGATTTGCCTCTCGCTTAGGTATCTTATTTCCATGGCTAAATTCCCAAGGATCCTTCATGGCCGTGGGATAATCCTTTACATGCTTCACATCGCGCCCTCGTTCAAGGACTAACGTTTTTAAACCAGCCTCACAGAGGTCCTTAGCGGCCCAACCCCCAGAAATCCCTGAGCCAATGACAATAGCATCAAATTTGTTTTTTTGCACAGACTCCATATTTTTTTCAAATAACTATGATTTTTCCCGAAAATCAAACACCTAAAAATGATTTTGAATCATAATTTTTTTCCAAATTGCAAATCAACAAATTGACGAAAAATGAAACGATCTGCTTTACTCTTTTTTTTGTTCTTGGGCCTAACAGCGAATATGTTTGCTGCTTCAGATACGCTCCAAGTTTTACAAACGAGTGATTTTAACGTCAACGGAAAGGGATCAGATGCCGCTTGGGAAAAAACTCCCTGGGTCAATATGCAAAATTCATCCCCCGGAATCGACTCTTATTCAAGCCAATTCAAGATTTTGTATTCTGAAAAAGGAATCTATGTACTCATGGAAGGTGACGACGAAAAAATTACGACTACGTATAAAAAGGATTTTGATGATTTATATAAGGGTGATGTTTTTGAGGTGTTTTTCCACCCAAATCCCAAAGAACCTGTATACTTTGAATATGAGATTAATGCGTTAAATAAAGAGCTCGTATTGCTTGTCCCCAATTTCAACAAAAAGTTTTTTGGTTGGATTCCTTGGCATTATGATGGTGATAAAAAAGTCCAAAAAGCTGTTTCCATCACGAAAGAAAAAGGGAAAATGAAAAAATGGTCGGCGGAAATGTTTTTCCCGTACACCTTATTCAACCCCTTAGATAATACCCCACCCAAACAAAACACTTATTGGCGAGCGAATTTTTATCGCTTAGATTACGATAGTGAAAAGATGGCTAAATCGGCATGGATTCCTGTTAAGGGAACCTTTCATGAATTTGAAAAATTTGGCTATTTGAAATTTAATTAAAATAGGGAGCCGGTTTGTGCTTTTGGTTCGATGCCAACATGCCTATACGCTTTTTCAGTGGCTTCTCTTCCCCGAGATGTCCTTTTTAAGAAACCTTCTTGAATTAAAAATGGCTCGTATACTTCCTCGATCGTCTCAGCTTCTTCTCCACAGGCGGTGGCAATCGTAGTTAATCCTACGGGACCGCCTTTGAATTTGTCAATAATCGTCATTAAGATCCGATTATCCATTTCATCCAAGCCATTTTGATCTACATCCAAAGCATTCAATGCGAACTGGGCAATCTCCACGTCTATAACCCCAGAGCCCTTTACTTGAGCAAAGTCTCTCGTCCGACGCAATAAATTATTGGCAATACGAGGCGTACCCCGACTCCGACGGGCAATTTCAAAAGCCCCCGATTCGTCAATAGGCATTTTTAAAATAGATGCGGAACGTTTGACAATTTTCGTCAAAAGTACAGCATCATAATATTCCAGTCGGGCATTAATGCCAAAACGAGCACGCAATGGGGAGGTCAATAAACCTGCCCGAGTAGTCGCGCCAATCAAGGTAAAAGGATTTAAACCTATTTGAATGCTTCGTGCGTTTGGACCTGAGTCCAACATGATATCAATTTTATAATCCTCCATGGCAGAATATAAATATTCCTCAACAATGGGATTTAAGCGATGAATTTCGTCGATAAACAAGACGTCAAAGGGTTGCAAATTGGTCAATAAACCAGCCAAATCGGAAGGTTTATCCAACACCGGGCCTGATGAAATACGTAAAGTTGACCCTAATTCATTTGCAATAATGTGCGATAAAGTAGTCTTGCCTAAACCTGGAGGCCCATGCAATAAAACATGGTCTAAAGCTTCTTCACGGGCTTTTGCGGCACCTACAAAAATCTTAAGGTTATCAATAATTTTTCCCTGTCCAGAAAAATCAATAAAACTTAAAGGACGCAAGGCCTTATCATATTCCTTTTCTTGAGGATTCAATGATTCTGATTCACCTGTTAAATAATCTTCGCGCATCTATTTGATAATAATTCAAATTTGAAATCAAAGATAATTTTTTTATTGCGAAGATTTCATAGTTTTGGAAAACCAAAATAAAAACCTAAAACTATGTCATCAATTTTCATTGGCGAACTCGCCGGTACAGCTACGTTATTATATCTTGGAAATGGTGTAGTGGCCAATATGCTTTTAAAAAATACAAAAGGAAACGGAACCGGATTGCTAGCCATCGCAGCATGCTGGGCTTTCGCGGTGACTATAGGAATTTTCGTTTCTACCTATTTTGGTTCATCCGCTGCTCATTTAAATCCCATCGTAACTATTGCTGGCTGCATTAAATCAGGAGATTGGGCTTTGTTCCCAACCTACATTGGTGCTCAGTTGACCGGCGCCATGTTAGGCCAATTATTAGTTTGGTTACATTATAAACCGCATTATGACGCGACGGATGATGCGGGAGCCATTAGAGCGTCTTTTTGCACAGATCCAGCCATCAAAAACACTCCTTTCAATTTTATTTCAGAGGCATTTGCCTCAGCCTTAGCTGTTGTAGCTTTAGGTACTTTTTCAAGTATTGAACATGGCCTTGGACCCTTTTTAGTGGGGATTTTAGTTTGGGCGATCGGTTTAGGATTAGGCGGAACGACGGGGTATGCCATTAACCCTGCCCGTGATTTAGGCCCTAGAATTATGCATGCCATTTTACCCATTAAGAACAAAGGAACTTCCGATTGGGGATATGCATGGATTCCAGTGTTAGGGCCAGCTGCTGGCGCTGCTATTGGGGCATTTATATTGACGCTTAATTAACAAAATATGTACATAGGATCCATTGACCAAGGCACGACAAGCACTCGTTTTATTATATTTAATAAGGGGGGAGAAATAATTTCAGTAGGCCAAAAAGAGCATAAACAAATTTATCCACAAGCTGGATGGGTCGAGCATGATTCGGAGGAAATTTGGCAAAATACCCAAGAAGTCATTGGCTTGGCACTCGGAAAAGCTAATTTATCTACCAAGGATCTAGCGGCCGTTGGGATAACCAACCAAAGAGAAACCACGCTGGCATGGAATAAAATCACAGGTAAACCATACTACAACGCACTTGTTTGGCAAGATACTCGGGTAGGTTCTGAACTATCCGAGTTAGCTAAAGATGGAGGAATGGATCGCTTCAGGGCTAAAACGGGCTTGCCACTAGCCACGTATTTTAGTGGATTAAAATTAAGGTGGCTCCTAAATAATATTAAAGGTTTACGCGAAGATGCTGCAAAAGGAGAAGCGCTTTTTGGCAATATGGATACTTTTATTGCCTGGAATTTAACTGGGGGAATCGACGGAGGCATTCACATTACCGACGTAACTAATGCCAGTCGGACCCAATTAATGGATTTGGCTACGTGCCAATGGGACGATGAAATCTTAGAGATTTTATCTATTCCAAAAGCGATGTTGCCAACGATCCAAGCCAGTTCTAAAGTATACGCAAAAGCAAAAGGTGTTTTGGGTGGAGTTCCATTGGCGGGGATTTTAGGGGACCAGCAAGCTGCTTTGGTGGGACAGACCTGTTTCAATCCAGGCCAAGGAAAAAATACGTACGGAACAGGATGTTTTTTATTAATGAATACGGGAGAAAAGCCGGTTCAATCCAAGCATGGATTATTGACTACCGTAGCTTACCAGTTGGGCAACGAACCCGTGCATTATGCATTAGAGGGTTCTGTGGCCATTACCGGGGCACTCGTCCAGTGGTTAAGAGATAATTTGGGCATCATAAAAAATAGTCCGGATATCGAAAAATTAGCCAAAGAAGTAGACGATAATGGAGGATGCTATTTTGTACCAGCATTTTCAGGTTTATATGCTCCTTATTGGAAGCAAGATGCGCGCGGCGTTTTAGTGGGTTTAACTCGATTTGTCAATAAATCACACATTGCCCGAGCAGCTTTGGAGGCAACGGCTTTTCAAACTTGGGAAGTGTTGGAAGCCATGGAAAAAGATGCGGGAATATCGATTACCTCATTGAGAGTAGATGGAGGAATGGTGGTTAACCAATTACTGATGCAATTCCAATCGGATATTTTGGGTGAAGAAGTGATATGTCCAAAAATTATAGAAACAACCGCTTTGGGAGCGGCCTATGCGGCGGGATTGGCCGTTGGATATTGGGAAAATCTGGATGACTTACGTAAAAATTGGGCCATTGCTAACACATGGAAACCCAATATGTCCGTTGACACCCGCACAACCATGCGCAAGCAATGGAAGAAAGCGGTCACAAAAAGTTTTGACTGGGCTGAAGATTAATTAGCCCCTTTTAACTTTAGGTGTATCTAGACGAGTAGTACCATACGCTGGACAATTGTTGCTTTGAGCACATGAGCTCATAAACAAGGCGGCTAGTATGGCAAGGGCTGCTAGTTTTTTCATATCTATACGGAAGCTAATTTTTCAGTTTTAACCATTTCTGGATTTTCAATTTCGATAATGACATTTTGAATCACTTCTTTGTCTTGATTGTATCCCAAAATCGTTAACATGGGGCCACTCAATTGCTCCTCAGAAAACAACCTAGTCGTAATCGTCCCATCCTCTAATCGATCCACAATCACATGCTTCGGAGCGGGAATCAAACAATGTTGAATTCCACCATAACCCCCCAAAGACTCCTGATAAGCACCAGTATGAAAAAATCCTACATATTGCCTTTCAGAATTCTCTTCAAAAATAGGTAAATATAAATCAGAACTATGCGCTTCCGTATTATAAAAATCCATGGAGTCGCAAGTCAAGCCTCCTAAGTTCACCTTCTGATAAGGTAGTCCCCAATTATTGACCGGAAGCATAATGTATTTTTGGTTCATACCCCATGAATCAGGCAATTGGGTAATAAATGAACCGTCAATCATGTACCAAAGCTCCTTATCATTTTGAAGTTTTTGATCAATAATTTCATATAAAACGGCCCCACTTTCACCGACGGTATAAGAACCGAATTCAGTGAAAATATTGGGTACAGGCACATTGTTTTTATTGCAAATCCATGAGATCGATTCTACAATTTCATCCACCATTGCCTGATAATCATAATTAAATTGAAGAGAAGTTTGAATAGGCAAGCCTCCGCCTAGATCGATTGAATCTAGCTCAGGGCAAATCTTTTTTATTTCACAATACTTATAAATAAAACGACTCAATTCAGACCAATAATAGGCACTATCCTTGATCCCAGTATTGATAAAGAAGTGCAACATCTTTAAGTTGAACTTCGGATTTGGTTTTATTTTATCTTCGTAAAGTGTGTTAACATCTGAATATCGAACGCCTAACCGAGACGTATAAAACGAGAAATCGGGCTCCTCATCGGTAGCAATTCGAATCGCTAAATTTACTTTATCCGCTGTCACCGATTTTTCATAAAAATCGATCTCTTTTAAATTATCAAGAATTGGGATGCAATTAAATCCATCATTAATTAATTCGGAGATAAACTGCGTGTACAAGGGTTGCTTGTATCCATTACACAGAATATAGGTTGATTTCGAGACTTTTCCTTGGTTGTACATATCCCGAATAATAGAAATGTCAAATGCACTGCTCGTTTCTAAATGGACATGTTGCTTCAAAACTTCTTCTAAAATAAAAGAGAAATGAGACGATTTTGTACAATAACAATAGGTGTAATTAGCTTTGTAATTATATTTTTTAATCGCATTTCTGAACAATAACTTAGCATTTTCAATGTGCTCAGAGATTTTTGGCAAATACGATATTTTTAATGGCGTCCCATATTGCTTGATGATTTCCATCAAAGGCACATTATTGAACAACAATTCATTGTCCTCATTAATGTTAAATTCCCTCGTCGGAAATTCAATCGTTTGATCAATAAGATCGATATAATTTTTCATTCTTAATCAACAAATATATGAACTCAAGTTGTTTGAGTTAATGTAAAAACGTGCAAAACTGCAATAAAAGTATGTACTTTGCAAACTATTCAACATAATGTTATATGCCGAAGATTCATTTTGTCGCAATTGGTGGCGCTGCGATGCATAATTTAGCCTTAGCTTTAAAGGCCAAAGGATATCAAATTACAGGTTCAGATGATGAAATATATGAGCCTTCTAAAAGTTTATTAGCTTCCCATGGGATCCTACCAGGTGAATTTGGCTGGTTTCCTGAAAAAATTACAGCCGATTTAGATGCGGTCATTTTAGGGATGCATGCCAAAGCCGACAATCCAGAATTAATACGGGCCCAAGAATTAGGTATAAAAATCAAATCCTATCCTTCTTTTTTATATGAAGTAAGCAAACACAAACAACGGATTGTGATCGCGGGAAGTCATGGAAAAACAAGTATCACTTCCATGATTTTGCATGTGTTGAAAAGTCTACATAGAAAATTTGATTATTTGGTTGGCGCCCGCATTGAAGGATTTGAACTCATGGCATCTTTATCAGACGCCCCCATCATGATTATTGAAGGCGATGAATATTTAGCTTCTCCGATCGACCGACAAGCTAAATTTTTATTATACCAACCCCATATTGCCTTAATTTCTGGAATTGCTTGGGATCATATTAACGTCTATCCTACCTTCAAATCTTATACAGATTCGTTCAATCAGCTAATTAAGCAAATGCCCAAGGCGGGTCATTTATTTTTTGATCAAACTGATGCTAATTTAAGTGATTTAGTTAAAAATTGTCCTGAGGATATTGATGTAAATGGATATGAAGCACATGAAGCAGAAATCAAAAATGGGAATACCATACTCATAGGGGTGGATGGAGAAAGATATGAAATTCAAGTTTTTGGCCAGCATACGTTAAAAAATTTAAATGCGGCCCGCTTAATTTGCGAAGAGATTGGTGTTTCAAGTACGGATTTTTATAGGACTATATCCACATTTAAGGGTGCGGCAAAAAGACTTGAGTTAGTTGCCAAAAGCACAAATTCATTATTATATAAGGATTTTGCCCACGCCCCGTCAAAAGTAGCCGCTACCACAGCAGCACTTAATGAAC
>JABMMK010000209.1 GCA_013205605.1 Cytophagales bacterium
ATATATATTTTATGACAGTTAGTATTCCTCTATCTTTGGTATAGAAAAATCGTATATGATGCCTAAATTTTTTCTTTTTATCCTTTTATTTGTTTCCATGTTCGACGCTTTAAGTCAACAAAATAAGGCTCCACAAATGGGCCCATGGCGAGTAGAAATGAAGCATTTTAGTGGAAATCTTCCATTTAACTTCATCGTTAGCCCCAGTAAAAATCAAAAAACATTCAACATTAAAATTCAAAATGGATCTGAAAAATTCTCTTTAGGAGACTCCTTTTTTAGAGGGGATTCACTCGTAATTCCTTTTGACCTGTATGAATCTGAGATTGTTGGCTTTCTAACAAATTCAAAAAAAATGAATGGGTATTGGATCATGAAAAAAGACGGAAAAGCTATTTTTCGAATTCCATTAGAAGCAAACGCAGGTTCTACGGAACGTTACACAAACCTAAAACCATCAAAAATAAATGTGACAGGAAATTGGATGGCTGATTTTTGGAGTGATGAAAATGTCCACAGTCCTGGAATAGGTATGTTTAAGCAGGTGGGTAATTCAGTCACTGGCACCTTTTTGAAGCCGAGTGGCGACTACCGATTTTTACAAGGAAATGTCAGTGGCGACAGCTTATTTATGAGTTATTTTGACGGAAGCTATTGTATGCAAATCCGTGTTAAGGTGAAAGGGAAAGAATTTACAGGAAATTTCTACACAGGATTAGCGGGGAAAAGAAATTTGAAAGCAAAATTAGATCCTAAAGCTAGCTTACCCGATCTAAAGAAATTAACTTATTTAAAGAAAGGATTTGACCGGATTAATTTCTCGCTACCAGATCCTGATGGAAATACAATTAGTTTACAAGATGCAAGATTTAAAGGCAAGGTCGTTGTCATTGAATTGATGGGTTCTTGGTGCCCAAATTGCATCGATGAGTCCAGATTTTTATCCCCTTATTATAAAAAAAATAAATCTAAAGGTCTTGAAGTCATTGGACTATCCTTTGAATATTCAGAAGATATGAAAATTTCTGGACCCAAAATCAAAAACTTCATCTCCAAAATTGGGATTCCCTATCCGATTGTATTGGCAGGAAAACCCGATGACCCTACCATTGAAAAAGTATTGCCTATGTTGCATAAAATCAACGGCTACCCTACAACTTTCATTATCGACAAACAAGGTAAAGTGCGAGAAATTCATACGGGTTTTTCAGGTCCTGGAACCGGCGTTTATCATACCGACTGGATACAGGAATTTGACAAAACGATACAAGTACTTTTAACCGAAAAACCATGAAATTTAAAATAGCTATTCTCGTTCTTTGCCTTGCTTTTCCATTTAAACATATAGCGCAAAAACCTGCTAAAAAAATTGGCTGGAAAGCTCCAGTGGCCTTAGGGCTTACAAGCCTTTTGCTTTATAATGCTTCATCCAAAGATGCCCAAAGCACGATTTATAGAAATAATTTTTCAAACTTCTCAACTAAACTAGACGATATATTACAATACACACCTACAATCCTAAATGTGGGCCTCAGTGCCAGTGGACTAAAAACAAAAAACACAAGAGCAGATCGATTTGGAATTTTTGTTTTAGGTACAGGAATGTATGTGATTGCAACCCAAGGTTTAAAATATGCCATCAATGAAACCCGACCTAATGGAACCGAGCATTCATTCCCCTCTGGTCACGCAGCCACGGCATTTTTTGGCGCCACCATTCTTGCAAAAGAATACGGTGAAAATTATCCATGGATTGCCGTAGGTGGATATACGTTAGCGGGAACGACGGCCTTTTTAAGATTGGCTAATAACAAACATTGGGCAAGTGATGTGTTAATGGGGGCTGGAATAGGTATCGCATCGGCAGAAATCGCTTCCTATCTTTATCCTAAAATAAAATTAAAACTGAATAAATCTAAATCGGCTTGGAATTTTGAGCCACAAATTGCTCCTAATTATTATGTAGCCCGATTAAACTACTCGTTTTAAACCAATAGTAAATAGGTAGCAGCGCCGGCAAAGTATCCCAATAGAGCTAGAATTCCTATTTTTTTAGCATACCAAATAAATTCAATTTTTTCCATTCCCATCACGGCCACACCCGCTGCGGAGCCAATGATCAAAATACTTCCACCGGTACCCGCACAAAAAGCCAAATATTCCCACATAGTATGATCCATGGGAAAATCAGTTAAATTATACATTCCCATGGTTGCCGCCACGAGTGGAACATTGTCTACGACTGAGGAAGCCAAGCCAATAATGGTAACAATTAAGTATTGATTCCCCAACGTATTTTCTAAGAAAACAGCTAAAGACTCTAAATATCCAAAAGATTCTAAAGCGCCTATGGCCAACAAAATACCTAAGAAAAAAAGTACGCTAGAGGTATCCACTTTACTTAAAGCAAAACCCACGGTATATGGTTTTTTGGCAACTTCATCCTTATCCGAATGTAATATTTCAGAAAGAATCCAGACAAGGCCTAAGCCTAATAAAATGCCCATATAGGGAGGAAGATGTGTAAGCGATTTAAATATGGGAACCCCTAATAAACTAGCGACCCCAGCAAAAAGCATGATTTTTCCCTCTTTTTCCTCCGCTTTACTTAAGGCTGGAAGTGGATGAGGTACGCCTAATTTTTCATTTCGAACCCAGTAAGCGCCCACAGCCAGCGGAACCAATAATGAAACGAATGAAGGAAGAAATAAAACTTTAATAATTCCCAAAGCAGATATTTGACCCCCAATCCAAAGCATGGTCGTTGTGACATCACCAATCGGAGACCAAGCGCCCCCCGCATTTGCCGCGATAACCACCACTCCCACAAAATATTTCCTTGTCTGTGTATCTGAAATTAATTTACGCAAGAGCGTGACCATGACGATGGCTGTCGTTAAATTATCTAAAGCGGCCGAGAGAAAAAACGTAACGATCCCTACGATCCATAAAAGCTTAGCTGAATTTTTCGTTTGTATCAATTGGTTTACAAACCTAAAACCCTGATGTGCATCGATTAGCTCCACCAAAGTCATAGCACCTAAAAGAAAAAATAAGATCTCCGACGTGCTCCCTAAATGATACGAAAGTTCGCCCAATTCACCCTCCCCCTTAACCAAGGCAAACACAACCCAAACAAGGACACCAGTTAATAAGGCAGTGGCTGTTTTATTAATTTTCAATGGATGTTCAAACGCAATGGCGAGATACCCTAGAACAAAAATGAAGACTGAAATTATTTCCATGCGTAAATATAAAAAAGAAAGTCAGAGATTCTTCCCTGACTTTCTTAATTAATAATAAATATTAACTCTATTTTAATTTAGCAACGGCCACTTTAATTCGCTCGCAAGCTTCTTCCAATTGTTCATCGGCAGCTGCAGTAGAAATACGCATGCAATCAGGAGCTCCAAAACCAGAACCAGCCACTGTGGCTACAAAGGAATCCATCAATAACCAAGTACAAAAATCATCTGAATCCTTGATCGTTGTTTTTCCATCCGATTTCCCAAAATAATAAGAAATATCCGGGAAGGCATAAAATGCTCCATCGGGCATATTAACTTTAAAACCAGGTATTTCTCTTAATTTACCCACCACTAATTTTCTACGTCGATCGTAGGCTTCCTTCATCTCGTGCGCATGATCTAAAGGACCATTAAATGCAGCAACAGACGCCTTTTGTGCAATCGAATTTGTTCCTGAAGTAACCTGACCTTGTAATTTTTCTACTCCATCGGCAATCCATTTAGCCGCAGCAATGAATCCAATTCTCCAACCCGTCATGGCATGGCCCTTGGCAACCCCATTCACCGTAATGACACGTTCTTTTATTTCAGGAATTGATCCGATCGAAAAGTGACCGCCCTGTGTGAAGTTGATGTACTCATAAATCTCATCCGCTAAAACAAAAATATTTTCATGGCGAGCCACTACATTAGCTATGTCTCTTAATTCTGATTCTGTATAGACCGAACCGGTTGGGTTGTTAGGCGATGAAAACATCACCATTTTAGTTTTTGGCGTTATAGCAGCCTCAAACTGCTCCGCAGTCACTTTAAAATTATTATCAAAAGCACCTTGCACAAGCACCGATTTTCCATCGGCCAACTTCACCATCTCTGAATATGAAACCCAATAAGGTGAGAAAATAATCACCTCATCTCCCGGATTAATTAATGCCGCGATGGCATTGGCCAACGAATGTTTCGCACCGGTCGAAACCACAATATTTTCTGAACCCCACTCTAAATTGTTATCGCGCTTTAATTTATTGGCAATCGCCATGCGTAAATCAGGATAACCTGCCACCGGAGAATATCCGTGGAATCCATCGTCAATGGCTTTTTTTGCCGCATCACAAATGTGAGCCGGCGTTTTAAAATCTGGCTCGCCCACCGATAAACTGATAACTTGATGACCCTGCGAAGCAAGTTCACGGGCTTTTTTTGTCATACCTAACGTGGATGACTCTTCTAATGCTTGAATGCGTTTAGCTAATAATGATTCCGACATAAATTGATTTGAACTTTTACTGATAATTTGTGCAAAATTACCCTATAAAAATTTGAATAACTAATAAAACTTGCAAAAAAGGACTTAGGTTAATTGACTTAATTTTGCATAAACTCCCTTTTTAATGGCCATTAATTCAAGGTGAGTTCCCTTTTCTACAATATTTCCTTGTTCTATAACAAGAATTTGATCCGCATGTTGGATCGTGCTTAACCGGTGCGCAATGACAAGGACGGTCCGGTTTTTCATCAAATTCCCAAGCGCGGCTTGAACTAATTTTTCAGATTCATTGTCAAGCGCACTCGTCGCTTCGTCTAAAATCAAAATGGGTGGATTTTTTAAAACGGCTCGAGCGATGGAAATACGCTGGCGCTGGCCACCGGATAATTTGGATCCGCGATCACCTATAATGGTTTGATATCCATCAGCGCTCTCTAATATAAATTCATGGGCATTAGCGATTTTGGCAGCATCTTCCACTTCACTCATGGTTGCTTCTGTTCCAAAAGCAATGTTATTAAAAATAGTATCGTTGAACAAAACAGATTCTTGCGTTACGATGCCCATTAAACCCCTTAAATCATCCAAGGGAATATGTTTTATATCATGCCCATCGATCTTGACTTGGCCTATTATTGGATCATAAAATCTCGGAAGGAGGTCGGCTAAAGTGGACTTACCTCCACCGGAAGCACCTACAAGCGCAATCGTTTGACCTTTCGGAATGTCAAAACTTATCTCATGTAAAATTTTTCTTCCTTGGGTATATTCAAAACCAACTTGCTCAAACGAAATTTTATGGGTGAATTCCGTCAAAGAAACGATCGGCTCAATCACTTTAATTTCTGATTCTGTATCTAAAATTTCAATGATCCGGTCAGCAGAGGCGATACCTCGTTGTATCCCAGAAAAAGCATCTGCAATGGCCTTTGCGGGACGCATGACCTGGGAAAATGTGGCAATGAAGGCAATGAAAGTAGAGGCTGTTAATTCTCCCTCTCCAGAAATAACTAAACTTCCACCATATAACAATATCCCCGTCACGACTAAAACTCCAAGTGTTTCAGAAACGGGGGAAGTAAGTTCTTGTCGGAATACCATTTTTAATAACGAATGGCGATATTTTTGGTTCCCTTCCCCAAATCGTTCATCCATCATTTTTTCAGCCCTAAATGCCTTGACTACTCGCATAGCGCCAAAAATCTCATCCAACAAACTGATCAAACCACTCAAATGTTGTTGGACTTCTCCAGCCGCTCGCCTTAAACGACGAGTAATAGTCGCAATGACACCTCCTGAAAGTGGTAAAATGAGTAAGGAAAATAAGGTCAACTTCACCGACATGCTGGCCAGAAAAACAAAAAATAGGATTAACGTAAAAATTTCTTTGAAGGTCGCCGTAAAGGCGCGGCCAATACTATTTTCCACTTCTTGGACATCCGTGGTCAACCGGGACATCAAGTTTCCTTTTTTCTGCTCAGTAAAATAACTCAAGTCCAGGCGAATCGCCCTTTGAAAAACAGCTTGTCTGAGCGATGCAATCGTATCCGCTTCCACTGTTTTCAACACTCTTTGAGAAAAATACCTGAAAATATTAGCCAAAATGACAGAGGCCATAATCGCCCCACACGCATATTTCAGCGCTCCAATTCGACCAAAATTCTCCAATGCACCATAGAAATAGTGATTAAATAGAAAAGAAAAATAGGATGGGCTAAGCGAAAAATCAGGAATGGTCCGGTATATTTGAACATTGGTTTCCGAAGCCTGATTAAATAAAACATTCAGCAGCGGAATCAATAAAGTAAAGTTTAAAATCCCAAACAAGCTGCCTAATAAGGAAAAACCAAAATATGGAAATACATATTTACGGATAGAAACAGCATAGGACAATAAACGGAAATATGTTTTCAACTTAAAATATTTTGGAAATATGTCTCAAATTACGACAATTTTCAGCATAAAATTAAAAATTCTTAGCCCACAAATTGAGTATGCATCCATTAGTTTCCGTAGTTATGGCAACCTATCAAGGCGAAAAATACTTGAAGATTCAAATCGAAAGTTTGTTGGCCCAAGACTATCCCAACCTAGAATTCATCTGGGTAGATGATGCCTCCACGGATCAAAGTTTGTCCATTTTAAAAGCATATGCAAGCCAAGATGTACGCATTCAAATCTTAGAAAACTTAAAAAATGAAGGGCATAATACCGCTTTTGAAAGGGGCATGAAAGCGGCTAATGGAGAATACATCGCACTATCAGATCAAGATGATTATTGGGTTCCATCTAAAATATCTACCCTCGTCAATGGAATCGGGAATTATTCCCTGATTTATTCTGACTCCCAATTAATTGACCAGGCGGGAAGAGAATTACCTTTAAAAATGTCTGGTTTAAAACGACAAATTGCATACAATTCACCGTTGATGTACACCTTTGGCGCTTGGGCTCCCGGACATAGTATGCTATTTAGAAAAGAGGTTTTGGAGACGGCATTACCACTTTCCAATTGGGTTACGCATGATTATTTACTTGGATTTTCGGCCACTTGCCATAACGGGATTGCGTATATTCCCATTCCCCTGGTACATTATCGGCAACATGAATCCAACGCGATAGGCGCGGATCTAAAAAAAGCTAAAAAATTATATCAAACTCGGGCAGAGCGAAACATGCGCATTTGTGAGCGAATCAAAATCCTGGCTGAAAGGTGTTGCGATTCCAAAGAAAAACAACTATTTGAGCAATTATACCTAGATTTTTCAGGAAATTCTCTCGTCAATAGAATGCGAAGATGTAAGACTGTCTTGAAATACCGGGAAGATATGTTGGCCTACAAAGGAAAATCTAGCCTAGGCAATTTCCTATATTGCTTTAAACTCTTATTTAGTATTTATTGATCTTTCTTCAAAAAGATCCATACACGATAACCCGCATTTTTGATGTGTACCCAAAAAGGAATTTTGGGCTCTAGCAATGCCTCGTCAAAAGCAAGGCCTCTACGCAAATAATATTTCGACAACGTAGAAGAGGTCATCCCCCATTTCTGGATAAATTGATAATATCCTTTGTTTTGCTTCACTCGTTTGACCGAAATAGATCCAAAATGATACACCCGACTTGCCCCCAATCCCTTAAATAAACGCACTCCCTGATTCCACAACTTCATCGAAAAATCGGGGTCAGAATACATGCCCGGGGAAAACTCGACAGAATACCCACCAACTAAATCCCAGAGATTTTTATGGACAACATTAGGAGGCCAAGTGCTTCCCTGCCAGTCTTGAAATTCAAATTGACGATAAGTATCATTTAGTTTCTCTTCTTGAAAATTTTCAATACTCATACCAAAATCCGCTTCTATCGAACAAGTACTTTGGGCTCTTGGCTCAATCATCGTGGAGGAAAAAAAGAATTTTTGCGTCCCACAGGAATCAATTTCTCGCTTTAACTCAGCATCCCAACCCGCTAACACATACATATCATCGTTCAGGTACAATAAATAATTGGCGTTTGCCAATGTCCTCATGGCATTCATGGCATGACAAACGCCTACATTTTTATAGCTGTACGAAAATGCAATATCTTCCTGAGCCTCCACCCATTCTTTGGAACCGTCATTCGATTCATTCAAATGAACGATTAATTCAAAGGGAACCACAGAATGTTTCCTAATGCTATTGATGCACAAAGTAAGGTATGGGAGATTATTCCAGCTCGGAATTAAGATGGAGAAATAGGGTAAGGCCAACTTCCTTTTGGCCGGAAAATAGTGTATTTCTTCCATCTAAATACGCTGATAGTTTTTATATTCCCCGATTCGCCAACCCGTCCAATCGGCAATTTTTTGCAAGACTTTTCGACGTAAACTCATCTTAGAACGAAGGACCGCTGGATCAAAATCAAAGTCCCAATTTTGTGCCTTAATGCGAGAAAGGGAAACGTTGGGATGCGTACCTGTAAACCTAATTAGCCTTTCAGCATTTCCAAAATCAAATTCATAATCCGCTGGGACGTTTTCCGCAAGCCAAGCATCATCATGGTAAAACTGTGTAAAATTTCTCACTTTTTG
>JABMMK010000018.1 GCA_013205605.1 Cytophagales bacterium
ATTAGTACCCTATATTGACGCAGAAAAATCTTAAATAAAATACCATGAAATTTACTAAAGAAGACCTAGAGGCCTACCACCGAGATGGATATGTGGTAGTTCGTAATTTCTTCACGCATGAGGAGGTAGATTTATTGTACAATATAGCCATTGACGACGACTTGATGAGCAAAAAAAGTTTTGACCGGACAGATGCCTCTGGCCTTAAAACAAAGTTAGCGCTTTGGTATTCCTTGGATGAAAGTTTATACAGTAAGTTTGCTCGTTCAGAGCGCATTGTGGATGCTGTAGAACAAATTTTGAATGGCAAAGCAGCGCATTACCATTCAAAGTTAATGCAGAAAGAGCCTAAAAAGGGAGGAGCTTGGGAGTGGCATCAGGACTATGGGTATTGGTACAAAAACAACGGATTTCTATTCCCTGATATGCTAAGTGTGTTGACCGCACTTACCCCCGCAACTAAGGAAAATGGGTGTTTGCAAATGATTCGAGGTTCGCACAAATTGGGTAGAGTGGAGCATGGATTTTCGGGGGATCAAGTTGGCGCAGATATGGAAAAAGTGAACGAAGCGCTTAAAATCATGCCTTTGGACTATTTGGAAATGGAACGAGGAGATTCTGCATTTTTTCATTGCAACACATTACACGCTTCTGCGGCCAACCTTTCCGACAAGCCTCGCTGGTCAATTATTACGGCCTATAATTTAGCCAGCAACAAGCCTTATAAAGATGTTCATGCGAGCAGCCATACGCCCATTGAGCCATTTAAAGAAGATTTATTGACTCAAGAAGCGATAAGCATTACGGATGATGCTGAATTTTTGAAAAAATAAGATAGAGGGCGTTAGTTGAATAAATTTCCTAAGACAGATGGTAGGATTTAATGACAATTTACTCTTACAAATAGTAAATCTAAAACCATTTAAAAATCTCGCTTGCAATTATTTCATGGCCTAAACGATTTGGATGATTAACATGTGACATGACTTCGATTAGGGTACCATTTTTATGAGAAATTTGTTGAAAGAGAGGCATTACGTTAGCTAATCCAATTCGAAATTCTTTTGATAAGCTCTCGACCTGTCTTGAATTGATAACAAGTCTATTATTCTGGTCTAATATATTTTCTCTCTGATCCGGGGAAGGAGTAATCAAAATAATTTTCACTTGTTGCTTTAATGCTTTATCAATCATTAAACTCCAAGCAATTCGAGTATCCTCCAAATTTTGAGAAACATCATTTAGACTGTAATCAATAAAAAGAATTTCAGGCTTTAAATTTAACACATCAGATTCTATTCGTTTTGATCCATTTATCGAGTTTTCTCCACCCTTAGCAGTAATGATGATATTGACAACTGAATATGGATACTTTTCTTTGATTTTTTCTAGAACAATATGTGGGTAGGAATCTAGCGTATGAACCTCTGAATTATGCCAATATCCCGCAGGTACAGAATGGCCATGAAAAACCAAATTTATAGTTCGGTTTTGGGGCCATTTTTTATTCAATTCTGTCTTTATTTCATCCAAATAAATTTCAGCATTAGCTGTTTGAGAAAAACATTTTGAATGCCCAAAAAATGTCATGCATATGTTTACGATTAAAATGAAATGAATTCTTTGGAGCATTTTCAAATATAGTTTACCTTTTATAAAAGCTCTTCCTAAATAATTGCTAATCAGCTTCGTGAAATGTACCTTAATCTAATGGGACAAGTGAAACTATTTTAACAGGGCCAAACAATCCTGATTTTAATAAGGGGACATCTTTCCATGCCACATCTATTTTATTTAAACCATTTATGTCTGTAGTTTTCGCATTTGTGAACGTATTTTTCTGGCCTGTAATGGCATCTCCCTTTAGACGATTATTCCAAGTGTTAGCCACTTTTAATTCCAAAATATTATCCCCAGGGACCACAAATCCCGTTATGTCAAAACGATGAGGTTTGGACCAAGAAACCCCCAAGCTTTTGCCATTTAACCAAACTTCAGAAATATTTGAAATTTCTCCTAATTCCAAATAAAGTCTTTGGTTCTTGGCTACATTTGAATTAATATCTACTTGAAATGTTTTCACATATTTAGCAATACCAGAAAAATACTTAACATCTTCTATCTCAGATTCGGTCCAAGACGTCAAAGCAGGAAAAATAACTTTAAGCTCTTTGCCAAGCTTCTGAGGGAAAAACACCTCCCATGAACCATCTATAGGTTGTTGATGAATAAAGTTATTGAATTGTTTATCCTTACCCAATTTCACAATACCCGACTCTAGGACAAAAGTGCCCTTCGGAGTATATTCAAAAGCGGGAGGGTCAACTCCCAATGAAGTATATTTAGCACCCTTCCCCTTAATGTCTGAGAATTTAATCAAATAAGACCCATAAGGTGCCATAGAAACTGGCAAATAAGTATAACCCGCAATGTTTTCAAAAATATCAACTGAAACAATATCACCGGATATCGGATTCCAAATTTCTGGTGATTTATTGCCCACACGAAAACCACATTGACGTGTCACCCATTGATTAGTTGTATTTCGAATGAAATAATAATCTTGATTGGATTTTTCATAGTGGATATAATCTAAGGTGTTAAAGTCCTTATCAAGGTATTCAAAGTCAGGCCCAATATTCATTGATTTAAGAACTTCAATTACGCTCTTATCTAAAACTTTCCCTTTGTCTTTATCATCTTTAGTCCATAAAGCATCAAGATCCTTTGCGGTTACTTTGGCTTGATTTAAGCTTCTTGTTTCAATGACCCCCTTAGGTTTTTTGCCGACAATTGTTGCTCCTTGGCGAGCCAACTCTTTCACATGAGCAAATACATTCGGGTCAATCTCATCTTCATTTTCCAGCGCCAATACACTGAAAACAGCGCCCGTTGGTAAAACTAAATGACCATTTATAAATTTAGTTTGAAGTAAAATTTCCGAATTGGTTACTTCGTAGTCATAGCCAGGGCCCACGGTGAAACGACTATTTTTATGTCCAGTATAGTTGGGCACCGCGCTTCCATAAAAATATAGCACATCTGCTTTAAAGTCTGTTTTTTGAAAAACATTAGAAATACGTGCCAAATATTGATTGAATGGCTTTACCATAGGCCACCAAATATTTTTATCATTATAATGAGTGCCAGCATAATATACAATTCCAGGATATCCTATTTCTTTTGGATTATGGCTACTCCCATGAACAACTACCTTATTCATTCCTTCGCTAAAAGCTCTGTCTCCCATAGCTTTCATTTCTGCAGGACCCTCTTGCCAGTTTTGAAAAGATGTGAACGCCTCTTCTTCAACAATACCTTTACCATAAATATGGGAAGCAGCTGCAACTTCCTTTACAACTCTTAAAATATCTATTCCATCATTATTTAACCTATTATGATTAATCCAAAACTCCCCTCTTGGCAAATCCATTACACCTAAAGATTTAATGGGCTCAACGGGAACATTGTGCAAAGGAAAACCAGGTCCACCAGCCTCAGAATTAATTTTAAGACCATTTGCGTTAGCTATCTCCTTTGCTTTTCGATAAAAATTGTCAATCATGAGTTCAGACAAAGTAAATTGCAAATCTCGTTTAGCTTTTTTATAGATTTCAGGAGTGAATAATTTTTTATCAAATACAATTGGAAGATACTTTGCAATTGGATACCCATGAAGCTGTTCAAATTTTTCAGAAAGTTTTTCTGTCCAGACATTTCCGGTGGCCTCGTAACTAGCCAAATAAAGACTTTTTAAAGAAGACTTTGTAAAGTCACTTCCAATAATTGTCTTCAAGCGATTAAGGATGTAATTGAAATGAAACTCAGTTGCCTTTGAGTCAAAATGATCAATTATATATCCATTCGAACTTTTGCTGGGGATTTTAAGATATTCCCCAGCATTAGAACATATATACCTATAAATATCATATTCTCCTGTGGATTTCCAATTTAGGACTTCCTTCTTAGGGTCAAAATAAGAACTTACATCAATAACTTGTTTGTCTGTTAATTGAAAATCTTTAAGCCCTTTTGGAATGGCTAAAATAGATATTTCGCGGTAAAATAATGGTTTGCCTTTGGCATCTTTGGGTACCTTTATTTCATTATCATCCTTATCAAGTTGTATTTTACCTTCCGTTTTTATACCAACCAATTTTGGAAAAGGTACCTGCATGCCACTTCCAGAATAGGAAACTTTTGAAAAATAGATGGATTTTGAGGCATATTCAGGTGTGACCCATGAACCACCAGCATTCCAGCTACTTGCCATATTAAACCCAACTTGCATGTCATATTTTGAAGCTTCATCAATAGCGACCTTAACAGCTTGCAAAAACGCATCCCCCATAAATGCTTTATCACCAGTGGGCGTAATTGTATCTGATTTAGAAGCGCCAATTTCAAAGATATCAAAACCTGAAAGTCCTGCATTTTTCATGGCAACGATCTCCTCTTTAATTCGATCGACATCAATATTCCCATTTAACCACCACCAATAAACTTTTGGCCATGCATATATTGGTGGATTATGAAACTCCTCCCTAATTTTTTTATTTATATCTACTGTTTGTCCAAATGAATTATTGGAAAGAGCGAAAACAAAAAAAAGTAAAATTGAAGTTATGTAGGAAGTTTTCATCGGTTTGGTTTTATTAAAAGTAATTATTAAAAAAAATTAATACCCAGGATTTTGCAAAAGTGAAGGATTAATATCTATTTCTCTTTGAGGTATTGGCATCAAAAGTTCAGTTGAGTTAACAGTAAATTTCATCTTTTGTCGAACATAATAATCATTCAAGACAACTAAAGCTCTTCCCGTTCTAACCAAATCAAACCATCTATGACCTTCAGAAAGGAACTCAATGCGTCGCTCTTTTTCTAAAAACAAACGCATTTCAGATTGACTTGCACTCTTAATATCAGCTAATTTTGCACGTTTCCTTACAAGGTTAAGATAAGTTAAAGCCTCTGAAGATTTCCCTGATTCATTCAATACTTCAGAATACATAAGTAACACATCGGCATATCTTAAAACTGTAAAATTCACGCCACCATCACCAGCAAGACCTGTGGAAAAATCAACAAACTTTAATCCATAATGCGTTTTTTCGAATAGACCTGTTCTTAATTTAAGTGAATCCATTATGGATGCTGATTTTCTAGCGTCATTTATTTCATACGAGTTTTTAATGTCTTTACTAGCAACAATTCTTCCTGAACCTGCCATATTTCCAGGAAAAATAGCCATGTTAAAACTTGGAGGTGTAAAAAGATTAGAATACGAATTTCCTTCACCAATATTTCCAGATAAATATTCTATTTCAAATATGGATTCTTTTAAATTTTCGTTACCAGTAGAAAAAAGTGATTTATAATCTGCTTGTAAATCATAGCTTTTGGATTCTATTAGACTACTCAGAATCGGGACTGCTTTTTCAAATTCTTTACGTGTAAGATAAACCTTGGCAAGTAAAGTTTTGGCTGAACCTACCGAAGCCCGAGATTTTGTAGCTTTCACCCCCTCAAGTTCAGTTGCAGCTTGTTGTAAATCAGAAATAATAAGTTTGTAGATCTCTTCAGATGGTTTACGTGACATATCAAACGCATTAATAGAAACTGGACCAGTAAAATTATCCAATACTAATGGTAGATCTCCAAAAAGTCTGACAAGATTAAAATAACAAAAAGCACGCAAAAAACGAGCTTCCCCATTATATCGCATTTTTTCGGCATTGTTTAGCGTTGATTCTTTAAGTTTATTAATAATTGTATTAGATCTTGAAATTGTTTTAAAGCTAGAATTCCATACATTATTAACGAATGTATTGTTAGAAGTCAAATTCATTTCATCGCATTCCGCTTCTGATGTTTCGGGCGAGGTCCAAGTTACTTCAGCATTATCCGTTGTAAGTTCGGTTAGATCTAAAATAGATGCATTATAAATTACTTGTAGCTGTGAATAGGAGCCAATTGTAGCAGTTTCAAAGTCATTTACAGTCTTATAAAACAATTTATCATTTAGTTGAAATTCTGGGGAAAGAACTAAAAAGTCTGTACATGAGCCCAATAGAAATGGCATTAAAAGTAATGCGATTTTGAGATTTTTCATTTTATATTTTATTTTAAAAGTGATTTTTAATTAAAATTTCATTTTCAATCCATAGGTAAACGTTCTAGCAAGGGGATAGGTCATATAATCAATACCGGCACCTGTTAAATTATTTCCACTCGTACTTGATTCAGGATCATAACCTGGATATTTAGTCCAAGTATGTAAATTTTGAACATCAACAAAAATGGTTACACCATTCAATTTGATCCTATTAGAAATTGAAGAAGGTATGGAATAGGCTAAATTGATATTTTTAAGTCTGATGTAAGAAGCGTCAAACAAAAAGTGTGAAGAATTAGAAAAGCCTAAAGCATAGTTATTTCGGATTGCTCTAGGTTGAAATCCTGCACCAGGGCTACTTTAGGAAACCCAACGGTTAGTTGAAATGTCAGCGATTTGATTTTGAACTCCAGCATTATTGAGGATAATCGTTCCTGCTTGGAAAAACGTATGAGCACCTTCTGAAGCAACGAGCGAAACATTTAATGTTAATCCTTTATAATTGAATGTATTGGCAAAGCCCCAGGTAAAATCTGGCCATGGACTACCTACAATTTTGGTATCTTTTGCATTGATAACACCATCTTTATTTACATCTTCAAATTTAAGGTCACCTGCCTGTGTCAATGGATGTTGTTTTGCCGCTCCATTTAATTCGCTAGCATTTGCAAAAACCCCAATTGCATTCAATAAGTAAAAGCTAGAAATCGGATAACCCACTTGGCTTATCTGAAAGGCATTATTTGCAATTCTTCCTCCAATCGTAGCAACTTTAAGCACTTCGTTTTTGTTTGCACTGAAAGTTAAATTTGAATTCCAATTAAAGTTTTTCGAATCTACATTTATCGTATTTAATGCAATCTCATATCCTTGGTTTGATATGTCACCAATGTTTTGCGTGGCATTATCAAAGCCTGAGGCTGATGGTAATTGCACATTTAATAATAAGCCAGTTTTGATATTCCTGTACATATCAAAAGTTAAGTTAAACCTACTTTTAAACAATGAAATATCTAAACCTAGATTAACTTGTTTTGATATTTCCCATGTCAAATCATTATTGGTTAAACTTGAAGGCACAAGACCTGGTATTCTAGTACTTCCTTGTACATAATTAGATGTCCCTAAAAGCCCAATGTGATTATAATTTCCAATTTGATTATTTCCAGACAAGCCATAACTTGCTCGTACTTTTAAGTTATTAACAAAATTTAAATTTTTAATAAAATCCTCCTCAGACAGTATATAACCGACAGAAAAAGAAGGGAAAGTTCCCCATTTCTGATTGGCGCCAAACCTTGAGCTACCATCTCGACGAACAGTTGCTGTTACTAATAAGCGATCATTAAATGAATAATTGGCACGCGCCATAAACGAAAGCATTGACCATTCGGATTCAATTTGATTTCCTGCATTTACTAGACCTGCAGAAATATATTGCACGTTTTGTGTTGGAAAATCAGAGGCTCCTACTGATAACATATCATAGTTGTCTTTTTGAACTGAAAAACCACCCAATAAGTCAATATTGTGTTTTTCTGAAATTCTTCTTTTAAAATTTATTATATTTTCATTTAACCAATTCAAGCTCTCGATCTTAGTTGTTCCTGCATTAGCTGGATAATTCAACGAAGTGAAATTGGGAATAAGAGAAGATCTCCAAATCTTAATTACATCCGTATTATAGCTTACACCTACACTTGTTTTAAAAGTTAGTCCATCTAAAATTTTATATTCTAAAAAGTTGTTTGCCAATAAATTAGAAGTTTTACGTAAATCAGTAAACCCATATAATAAGTTTAAAGGATTTTGTAGCCAACCCAAACCATCTGTTACATCTGCTTGATTAAAGTACGGTTTACCGTTGGCATCATAAATAGGGATGGATGGAGCTGCAGAAAGAGCTGCACTTAGCACTCCCCCGTTACCATAATGACCCTCAGTATTTGGAAAATTACCATAGCTATATGAACCTGTAATAGATGTTCCAATTTTTAGTTTATCAGTCAATTGAACATCTATATTATTTCGCAAGTTAAATTTTTTGTAATCTGATGTTTTTACGATTCCATCTTGATCAAAAAAGCCCGCTGAAATAAAAAACTTGGCCCGTTCGTTACCAGAATTAAAAGATAGTTGATAGTTTTTAACTGGAGCTTGTTGGAATATAGCATCTTGCCAATCCGAATTAGTTGCGACTGTTGAAGGGTTCCTAAATTCTGGTCGAACAAACGTAGCACCTGACCGAATTGAATTTGGATCATTGATTTTTCCTCCTGTGAAAACCCAAGCATTATCTCGGCCTTGCGATACAAATTCTGAATATTGTTG